>NZ_JBIVOP010000032.1:0-51411 GCF_044754175.1 Neobacillus sp. NPDC093127 | reverse complement strand
TCACATTGCGCCGCGGCATGCGTAATTGCCAGAAGAGGATACTTTCTCAAAACGGAAAAACCGAAATACGATACGATTCTTTCTTTTCCCAATAACTTGAATAAAAATCAATCGAACTTTAGCAAGTGGAGAATCATTACAAATCACTTGAAAAAACAGTACCTGTTTCAGGATAAGATTGAAATAGTAAAGGCAGATCGGTAAAAATCAAAAAAATTGGAGCAACGCTTCCTCATTACCTGCAAGGAAGATGTGGACCACGTACTCCAATTTTGTGGGAGATTTTGTAATACCAGCGTGGCTAACAGCCTTTCTGGAGTTTCAAAAGATATCCTGTGCATGGAATTCTTTCGCAAGAAAAGAAACCATGGCATTGCGACGGAAGCATTGAAGTCTATTTTGGTCTAAAGACTCGAATTGAACGGATGTTTCCATTCCGGAATTAGGGCGTGATTCCCTAACGCGATTCGCAAAAAACTCTGTTCGTTTTGCGTGCTAAATGGAATAGCTTATATTTTCGTTTAGAACATATAGATAGTGATATACACGAATGTCTATATTTTTAGGAACGGTAATGACAGCAAGTTTGACACCGACCCAGGCCACAATGGCATAGGCTGTTGTTTCCAATGCTGGACGTTTTTCAAGAAGTTGCACAAACCAAGTTGCTGCAAATTTAATTAAGATGAGTCCAGCAATACCTCCAAGAAGAACAACAATGAACTGTCCCCCATCCATACCACCGAAATTATTTAGCGGTGAATCCGGAAGACCCAGGGCAAGAGCAACCGCAGCTAGTATGGAATCAATGGCAAAAGCAAGGTCAGCTAATGCTATCTTCCCTACTGTGAACCAGTAGCTCTTACCTGCCGATTCCTTTTCCTTATCCTTATGAACATTCTTATTTTCTTTTCCGAACCGTGCCTGAATGACATGCTTTAATCCGAGGTAAAGAAGATAAGCTGCTCCTATTGCCTGTATTTGCCAGACATTTGCAATAAATGAAATAGCAAAAAGGGCAGCAAATCGGAAAGCGAAGGCCATAATAATTCCGTAATTGATAGCTCTTTTTTTCTGATCTTCGGGTAAATGCTTGGCTATAACTGCTAGTACAAGGGCATTGTCAGCCGATAACAATCCTTCTAATCCAATTAGAATTAATAATGCCCAAGCATACTCAAGCCATAGTGATTCCATCCACTTTTCTCCTTTCAAAACTAAATATCAAGTAATAGCTTTCCCCAAAAGCCCTTAACATTTATACGAATGAATGGGAGGAAAATTCCTAGCTGAGCGGAGATCTGAAATTCTTTAAAATTTTATTGAAAAATTTCCATTAAAAAGTTTTGAATATTTGGTAAAATTATATAAATAACGCAAATAGGGTTATTATAATTAAACTATTTTTACTAAATGACTAGAAAAGATGAGGTGTTTATAGGATTGGTGATCAAATAAGTGAAAGGGGAAATAAATAAAATGACTCAACAATTAAAGGCTTTTCCAATTAACGAGGTACGCAGTCAATTTCCAGCATTAAAACGCGAATTTAATGGAGGGGAAGCAGTTTACTTTGATGGGCCTGGAGGTTCACAAGTCGTCAAGTCTTCGATTGATGCGATAACAAAATATATGGAAAATGGCGGAGCAAATTTGCACGGTTCCTTTCCATCAAGCCGTGAGACAGAAGAAATTATCGCAAATGCAAAAGCAATTATTGGCGATTTTCTAAATGTGAAGCCAGAGGAAATTGCTTTTGGTGCAAATATGACAACGTTAGCATTTGCGATTGCCCGTGCACTAGGGAGGAATTGGGGCAAGGGTGATGAAATTGTTGTCACTGAAATTGACCACCGGGCGAATGTTGATACCTGGTTGACGATGGCCGAAGATAGAGGGTTAACGGTCAAATGGATAAAGGTTAATCCTGACACATTAACATTAGAATTAGATCATTTGAATGAAATTATCAATCAGAATACCCGCCTTGTTGCAGTCGGTCTTGCTTCGAATGCGGTAGGGACAATCAGTGATGTTGAAACAATTGCAAAAAGAGCAAAAGCTGTGGGTGCATTAGTTGCTGTTGATGCTGTTCATGCTGCACCACATATTCCTATTGATCGAGAGCAAATGGGAGCTGATATATTATTATGTTCAGCCTATAAATTCTTTGGCCCACATGTGGGAATAGCCGTCATACGAGAGAAAGTGTTTGAAAATTTAACCCCTTTTAAACTGGCACCAGCACCAACGTATATACCAGATAAATTAGAAACCGGCACACAAAATCATGAAGGAATCGCTGGAATTACCCCTGCAATCGAGTTCATTGCGAGTTTGGGGGAAGGAGAAACACGGAGGGAACAGATTGTATCTGGTTTACAGCAAATTGAAGCCTACGAAAATAAACTAGCAAATAAAATACGAACAGGTTTAGCTGAAATGGACAAGGTCACCCTATATCAAGCAGATGCTTCTGTACCAAAGACACCTACGATTGCCTTTACCATTGACGGATACACACCGCAAGAGGTTTGTAGAAGATTAGCAGAAGAACATGGGATTTTTGTCGCAGATGGTCATTTCTATGCTTCTACACTGAGTGATATTTTAGGAATTAACGGGAGCGGAGGCTGGATTAGGGCAGGACTTGCTCCATATAATTCTGAGGAAGAAGTGGAACGCTTTTTAAATGCTATTAAGCAATTTTAATTACTATTGCGTGGTTCTATCATATTCCGAATCGGGTGGTGTCAGGCACAGCAATTAGCATTCACCTTAACAGTTCGGCTGGCGAAAGCCTACCCGCGGGGGTGGTGTAATGTTATTTTCAAATACAGAAGGATGGTTTTCATTTTGGGGAACAAAAGTCTAAAATTTTCTTGATGGTCATGTGGCGGGACCTACATTGAAATCTGTTTATATTTACAAGCAACGTTAACAAAAATGATTAAATGGCTTGAGCCCTTAGATTTCAAGGCTCAAGCTGTTTATCATTTTTTAAATTCTCCTGTCTACTTGACAAGGAGAAATTCAGATTTACTCGGGTTTTTTTAGTGTGCTAATTTTCGAAGATGTGTTTCTTTTAAGCCGTGAAGGAAGAAATAAAGCACTCCAGTTACAAGAATGACCACTGCCATAATGGCATACATTTTCGCATAGCCTGTATAGGGCGTAATGTAACCGAGTAAATAAGGTGAAAGACCCAGTCCCGCATCGTAGAAGATGAAGTATGTTGACGTTGCAAGTCCCATGCGAGCTGGCGGCGTTTCTTTAATGGCAATCGCTTGTGTAGCAGATTGCATGTTTCCAAATCCAAGGCCCATTACAGCGCCGGCAAGAAGTAGTACCCAACTGCTGCCCGCAACACTTAACAGATACATACTAATCGCATACAAAATAAACGCAGGATACATAATGATATTGGCGCCCTTTTTGTCCATTAAAGGTCCTGAGAACGGACGTGAAACAAGCGCGATAATGGAATATATAAGGAAGAAGAAACTTGCGGCTGTTACAAGATTAATTTCCGTTGCGTAAAAGTTAATGTAAGTTAAAACACTGGAATAACCAAAGCCAAGAAGTAAGATGATAATCCCAATTGGGACCGCTTTTGGTTCGATAAAGTTTTTAATGGAGATGCCTGATTTTTTCTCATTTTGTTGTGCAGGTGTTTTTTGGATAGCAGCAGGCACTTTTAAAATGAGACCGATCATAAAACAAATGACCCCTAAAATTAAGCATAATGTAAAGATAACAGGGAAAGTTGTACTATGCAGCATATAAAGACCAATAAATGGTCCGAGCGCTGTAGCAAGCGTTGTACTCATGCTATAATAGCTGATGCCTTCTGCTCTCCGCGGCGCCGGAATAATTTGTGCCACGACTGTACCAGCAGCTGTACTTGCCATCCCGTGTGTAATCCCGTGAAGGAGACGCAATAAAATTAAAAAACCGATGCCAAGATGCACGGAATAGAGTGCCGTCATCGCAATAAATAAAAGAGTACCCGTAATTAATAGTTGTTTGCGGCCAATTTTATCGATAATGCTGCCGCAGACAAAGCGGCCAATCAGTGCACCAATGATGAAAACACCACTGACAAGCCCAGATTGACTAATCGTTGCATGATATTCATCGATTGCAAATGATGCAATGGTAACAACGAGCAAATAGAAAACTAATGTGAGAAGGAAGTTAATAAGGGAAACAATAATAAAATCCTTTGTCCATAATTTCGTTTGTTGCATTAATAAAGCTCCTTTTCTTTCTTAAGATTATCATCGATTTTTGGAAAAATTTCGTAAGCGATTTGACGTTCATGCTCTGGAATGTTATCCATAATCCGAAATTCAAGCTCTGTGATGTCTTTACGTATATCCCGATAGATGCTCTCGCCTATATCCGTTAATTGAATAATTTTTTCCCGTTTATCATTACCTAAAATTTGTTCAACGATGCCAAGGTCCATTAATTTCTTGACCCGTCTTGTAATGGTTGGTTTTTCAACCTCATGTCGAGCTGCAATTTCGACCAATGTAGATGCCCCGCGATGTTTCAGATGATAAATGACAATCCATTGCGAATACGTGATGCCATAGTGACTCATCAGCTCGTTCAATCTCGTTATTACTGGTCTATATAAAGCTAAAAAACGCTGTAAATACCCTTCCAAACTAAATCCCTCCCATTTTAGTTACCCATGGTAACTAAATGATTACCGAAGATAACTATATCACTATCTCATAAGGACTGCAACGAACTACACGGACGGTTCTCACGGTAATGGCGTTCTTATGTTACGTATTTGGAGGAAAAGGCGACTATAAAAGAAAAGGGTTCTCAATAAAGCTTATTGGAACCCGTTTCTACTAAATAATCTTCAAAAAGGTATCCAATAGGCGCTATTGGAACCCGTTTCTACTAAATAATCTTGCAAAAGGTATCCAATAGGCGCTATTGGTACCCGTTTCTACTAAATTATCTTGTAAAATGTATCCAATGGGCGCTATTGGAACCCGTTTCTACTAAATTATCTTGTAAAAGGTATCCAATGGGCGCTATTGGTACCCGTTTCTACTAAATAATCTTGTAAAATGTATCCAATGGGCACTATTGGAACCCGTTTCTACTAAATAATCTTGTAAAATGTATCCAATGGGCGCTAATTGGGTACGTCCCAATCGGCTCAAAATATGAATAAGAGTCCTTCATTATTCTATGAAGGACTCATCCCTAATTGGAAAACAACGATTTAATCAAGCCTATATTAAACGGACGTAGCTCCTTGTCCACCATCGATTCTGTAATAAGACCCACTAATAAATGATGCTTTTTCAGAAGATAAAAATACCATTAAATCTGCAATTTCATCTGCAGTTGCATATCGCTTCAAAGGAACTGATGCTTCAAAGGCTTCCCTAGCTTCTTCTGCCCTTTCACCCATAGCATTCTTCTCAATTCTTCTCATCATTTCTGTATTTACACCTGATGGAGCAACAGCATTTACACGAACCCCATATTCGGCCATTTCGAGTGCTGCTGTTTTATTCAAACCAATGACAGCATGTTTGGATGCAACATATGCGCTCATTCCTGGGGCACCTAATAGACCGCCATTAGAAGCTGTATTCACAACTGCACCACTCTTTTGCTCTTTCATAATTTGAAGGACATATTTTAAACCGAAGAATACGCCCATTACATTCACTCCAAATACATTTTTGAAGTTTTCTTCTGTTTGCTCCGTTATATTTTTAAATTCACCATTAATGCCAGCATTGTTAATAAAAACATCAATGCGCCCATAGTGATCTTTCGTCTTTTGAACATACTCTTTCACTTCATTTTCATTTGAAACGTTTGCAGTAAGTAATAAAATATCTTTTGCATCCACAGACTCAGCCGCTTTTTCTAACGGCTCCCTCTTTAGGTCTACTAACGCTAATTTTGCACCTTCTTTTGCAAATGCTTTTGCAGCAGCAATACCAATACCGCCAGCTGCACCAGTTATTAAAACTACTTTGTTTTCAAAAATCATAATGATAACCCTCCTATTTGTTAGTATAAATCAGCAGATGAACCCTCTCAGCACTTCTTAATATTTATAAGATTGTCCGCCATCGATTGGAATAACGGTTGCGTTGATGAAGTTGGCTTGATCAGATAGTAAGAATGCCACCAAATAACCTACTTCCTCAGGTTTACCAAAACGTTTCATTGGGTTTGGCTCAACAAATTGTTTCCCCACTTCTTCCCAGTTGTCCGGATCCATTTGTTTTAATGAACCTTCAACCATTGGTGTCATGATGGCACCTGGTGCGATGGCTTTGATACTAATTCCGTATTGACCGTATTCAATCCCCGAGTTTCTTGTTAATCCAACCACGCCATGTTTACTAGCTGAATAACCTGATTGGTTTCCTACTCCACGAATACCACCAACAGAAGCAGTATTAACAATAGAGCCAAATCCTTGTTCTCTCATGACTTTCAATACATGTTTCAAACCATAAAACACACCATTTAAGTTAACACTAACTACTTTTTGAAACTCATCGGTGCCAAAATCCTCTGTTAGATTTTGTTTTCCTTCGATCCCTGCATTGTTGAAGAAACCATCGATTTTCCCAAACTTCCCAACTGTTTCATTTACATAGTTTTCAACCGCTTTTTCATCTGCCACATTTGCAGTGATAAGCAACACTTCTGCGTTTGGTGCAACTTCTAACACTTTACTTTTTGTTTCTTCTAATGAAGCAGGGTTTAAATCAACGAGTGATAGTTTTGCACCTTCTTTTGCTACTTGTAAGGCTGAGGCTTGGCCTAAGCCAGATCCAGCACCTGTAATTACGATCACTTTCCCATCAAAACGATTGCTCATTGGAAATTTCCTCCTTTATATTAATCAAGGCAACGATAAATAACTTATAATTAAATATTGAATTATCCTGATTTAAAAATTCTCAAATTAAAGATATATGACAACATAAGTCAACTTTTCCTACTTGTAGTAGTATTTTCACAAAGCTAGGATGACAAAGAACCATTCACTTTTTCAACCTAGAAACAAAGGTTGCATCCCCATGATTGATTATTGAGCCGTATACCCACCATCAACCGTTAAACTATTGCCAGTCATGAATGAAGAATCATCAGAAGCCATGAATAAAACTGCTTTTGCCATCTCTTCAGCTGTACCTAGACGTTTTACCGGTGTGGCTGCAGCTAAAACTTGCTTGCTTTCTTCCGGTATAATCGGTGTATCAATAAAACCAGGGCATAATGCGTTGACACGAATATTTTGTTCTGCATATTCAAGTGCCAGTGAACGAGTTAAGTTGATCACGCCAGCTTTTGCAGCGTTATAGGCTGCTGAACCGGGCGACCCCACCCAACCGTACATAGATGCCGTATTAACAATCGAACCGCCACCTGTCTTTAGCATTTCACGGATCGATTCACGCGCTACTAAGAAGACACCATCTAAGTCAACATTTATAGTATTGCGCCATTCTGAGTAATCTAAATCATGTGAAGGATGAACACGGCCGATACCCGCATTATTGAAGACAACATCCACTTTGCCGAACGTTTCAACGGTTTGTTTAAAGACATTGGCGACGTCTTCTTCACTCGTAATGTTTGCTTTTATAAAAAGAGCTTCAGCATCAAGCGCTTTCAAATCTGCCTCAAAAGCTTTCCCTTTTTCCTCATTTAAATCAACAAGAACCACTTTGGCCCCTTCAGAAACGAATAAACGTGCTGTTGCTGCCCCAATACCAGATGCTCCACCGGTAATCACGGCGACTTTGTCTTGTAATTTTCCCATCCCAAGATCCTCCTAGTATTAAAATTTCCTTACCACATTTCAGTGAAAAATAATAGACAAATCTATCATCTGTACTATTTTGTTCACAATTTAATTGTACTATTCTGTTCACATTTAACAATCATTAAGATATCATAAAGTGTCTACTTGTTAGACACTTACGGTAAATCTGTCTATTTTGAGGAAGGTTTTTCATGAAAAACGAACAAAATTCGACATCTCAACGACAAAATCGGACAAAAGAACATTTAAAGCAAGCATTGATTGAGCTCATAAAAGAGATGGGTTACCATACCGTTACTGTAAAAAACATTGTCGATTATGCCGCTTATAATCGCAGTACCTTTTATATCCATTACCAGGATAAAGTTGAATTAGCTGAAGATTTACTTGTTTCCATGCTTCAAGGGTTAGAAGCTTCAGCAGGCAAACCACATGTACCTGGTCACAAAGTTTATACAGCCACGCTGCATGCACCATCTT
Organism: Neobacillus sp. NPDC093127; assembly: GCF_044754175.1. Lineage (NCBI taxonomy): Bacteria > Bacillati > Bacillota > Bacilli > Caryophanales > Bacillaceae > Neobacillus > Neobacillus sp. NPDC093127. The sequence goes on along the minus strand of NZ_JBIVOP010000032.1, from coordinate 43,097 downwards.
TTAATATCGTTTCTTATATCTATAAAAACCGGGATTTTTTTGAACTGATTAACTACGATGACACGTTACCAGGGTTACACACACGGTTCCCTCAAACGATCTTAAAAATCTATCAAGAACAATTTATGTTCGAAACAATCAACAATATCCCAGTCAATATGGATTATTTTAAACGTTATACTGCCTATGGATTTTATGGACTCCTTCAGAATTGGATTCAAGATGGCTTCAAAGTAACCAAAGAGGAATTTATCCAAGAAGTCATTGATCTAACCAAAACACATATGTATTCATTTAAGTATATTGGAGAGCACGAATAGCACCAAATAAAGTCCGGCTCATAAAAGAGACCGGACTTTAGAACTTCACCAGAGATGGGTGCAGGTACCTTTTTATTACTTTACCACTTCACTGTACTTAGGCTCAGGCACCTTAATTCTAGGATTATATTTCTTGTAGTATACAATGGTCAGAAATATGAGCCAAGGAACGCCGACTATCCAGGAAACGCGCCAATCTTCGCTTATGCCCATTGTGAGAAGAATGGCAGCGATTAAGATAACACCGATTATTTGCAAAGCTGGGAAGAAAGGAGCCTGAACGGAGAGCTTATGTCCTCCATCCTTAACCCATTGTTTCCTAAAACGCAAGTGGCTGAGCAAAGTGAGCAGCCAGACAAATAGAGCGCCGAATAAGGCTATTCCAAATAAATAGTTATATGCCATTGGACTGAATTTGGCTATTAGGGCGGCACAAATAATGCCAATACTTGAAAGAACTAATGCATTAACTGGTGATCCACTTTTTGAAAGCTTTCCAAAGGATTGAGGAGCATAGTTACCGCGTGACAAAGAGAAAATCATTCTAGTAGTTAAATAAAGATTTGTGTTCATACTTGATAATGCGGCAGTCAGTACAACAAAGTTCATGACCCCGGCAGCATAAGTAAATCCAATATGATCAAATACTTTTACAAAAGGACTCTGTGTGATCTCTTTTGCCCCTGCATCTATCCATGGCACTACCGCAAGCATGATGGATATTGCAAGGAAGTAGAAAATGATAAGCCGGAAAACCATTGTTTTCATTGCTCTCGGAACGGCGGTTTGAGGGTCTTTCGCTTCTCCTGCCGTGACTGCGATAACTTCTACACCAACAAAACTGAAAATAGCCATTAAAACAGCCATCCAGACACCGCTAAATCCGTGCGGGAGAAATCCACCATGGTGTGTAAAGTTTTCAAATCCAACTGCCGGGGTTCCAATTCCCAGCACCGTTGAGACACCAAAAATAATGAACGCAACAATCGCCACTACTTTGATCATGGCAAACCAATATTCGAAGGTGGCAAAATTCTCGACAGATCGCGAGTTAACATAAATAAGGATGGTACCAAATCCTAAAGTCCAAACCCAAACCGGAATACCAGGAAACCAATAGGTCATATAAATACCTACCGCGACAGCTTCTCCGCCAACCGCAATAACTTGAGCGGCCCAATACGTCCACCTAGAGGCAAATCCTGCCCAGCCCCCTAAGAACTTTTCAGCATAAACCCCAAATGAGCCGGGGGTCGGAAACGCAACCGCCATCTCGGATAAACTGAACATCATGATTACGGCAATAAAGGCGGCAATCACATAGCTAATAATCACTCCTGGACCAGCATAATTTATCGCAATGGAGCTACCCATAAATAAACCAGTACCAATTGCTCCACCTAAACCGATCATTGTCAGCTTGCTTTTTGACAGCCCACGATGGAGCCCTGCTTCTCTTTCAACGATGTCATCCTTCACTTTCAAACCCCCTAATTTTGGCAATATTCAGAAAAATTAATGCAAATAAAACCTTAACATCTCTCTCGTATAATAAAATAAGTTCTTTTACAGCTTTTCGGACTGCAAGTGGACTAAAAAAAAACAAAGATTCAACTATAAAGATCCATTGTTTCTATAAAATCAACAAGACGGCGCAAGCAGAGCGTATTTTTTATATACTCAAATCTGTTCATTTTTACGTACTAACTAGACAGACTATCTATGTTAGCGGTGCTCCGCTCCTTTTGCCTCATACAGAAATCGAGTGCTTTTCCAGCTAAATAGATGGAGATGATCGTATAGATAGAACTTCCAAAACCAAACAAGAGACCTGATACAATGACGACAATTGCGTTAATCACAAACATCACATTTCCGATGGAGAACCTCGGCCAGAATTTATTGATCACCACAAACGCAATATCAAGCCCGCCTGTAGATCCTCCTACTAATAACACCATGGCTAGAAAAGCGCCGTTTAAAATTCCCCCAAAAATCGATCCGATCAGCTGTTGATGGAAGCCTGTCAGAAAATCGAATAATAATAGGAATATAGACAAAGAAAACATTCCACACAAACTGTATAAAACAAATCTCCCTCCAACAAAGCGAAACCCTGAAAAGAATAAAGGAATGTTCAATATGAAATAAGTCACCCCTAGTGAAAGCGGGACAAATTGGGCAATGATGATAGCGATGCCGCCGAGTCCCGGGGCTAGAATATGATTGGGTTTCAAAAACACATAATAATTCAGTGCCATAATGGCTGTGCCTAAAATAATTTTTAAAATATCGACAGTATGTCTTTTAATCAGGCCCTTATTTTCCATCTCTCACTAGATCCGCTAAAGTATCAATTGCCACAATAACCTCGTTTTCTGTATTATAAAAATGAGGAGCAATCCGAATGACATCATTTCGCGCTGATACAATAAAGCCCCTTTCTTTCATCTTTCTTTCGTAGATGCTTGCCTCACCGGTAAATATCGCTGTATTAGATGCTTTTTCTTCCATATTTTCCGGGCTGGCGACGATCAACCCTCTTTCTTTAGCATGCGCAATGGCCGTTTGGGATAGTTTTTGCAAGTATGTCTCGATATGGTCTACTCCAACTTTTAATAATGTTTGAATGGCCGCATCTGCTGCATAGGCATTGATCATGGGCGGAGTTCCTGTTTCAAAACGGCGCGCCCCATCTGCATAATCGAGCAGCTTAATATCAAAAGCGAAAGGATTCACTCTGCCGAACCAGCCTGTCACCACTGGCTTTAGCTCATTGGCCACTTCTTTTTTCACATATAAAAAGGCAATCCCAGGAATTCCAAGCAAGTATTTTTGTGAACCTGCAGCAAGAAAGTCTATATCCATATCTTTTACATCAATTTGCACACTCCCGGCAGATTGATAGGCATCAACAAAACAATAGGAACCTTTCCGGTGAACAATTGAAGCAATTTTCTTAATATCCTGTTTAAAACCGTTATAATAGGAAACATGCGGGATAGAAGTAACGACCGTTTGTTCATCGACATATTTTTCGTAATATTCTAGTGGCACTTTATGATCTTCACCCGGAATAAAATGAACTTCCCCACCCCTTTCTTGTTGGGCAAGCCAAACATGTCCAATGCTTGGAAAATCTATTTCTGTTGTACAAATTTTATGACGTCCTTTTGAATACATCAGTGCACTCGCAACAGATGAAGCACACTCTGATAAAGAAGACAATACAGCTATTTCATCCGGAGAAGCGTTGATCAGGCTTGCAAATGAGGCTTTGGCCCGCTCAACCCTTTCCATCCAGCCCATCCAATCCATCCCTTCCCTGCTCCAGCTATCCATATATTCGTTCATGGCATCTTTTACAGGAATGCTGATAGCACTTTGGGAACAGCTTGATAACTGAGTCATTTCATTTAAGATGGGAAATTGCTCTCTTTCTTTTGCAAATGGAAAAATCATACATAGTCCCTTCTTTCATATCATTTGAGGTGAATAATTTTGGAGAAAATAAAAAATGAATCATTGATATCTCCTTGGATCGAAAATCTACCTTTTTCATGGGAACCTTTATTACAAATCGGCCAAAGAATAACGTTTAAAAAGCATGAATACATTTTTCACCAGGATGATTCTGCAGAATATGTGTACATTGTGGCTGAAGGCAGAGTCCGGCTATTTTTAACCTCACCCTCAGGCGATGAAAATACCATCGCGATTATGGGTGAAAAAGGGATCCTAGGAGAATGTGGAGCCTTCCATTTCTCCTCCTACAATTCAAGTGCCATCGCAGCAAGCAAGGTAACCGTTATCAAAATTTCAAAACTTGCATTTGAAGCTGCAGTTCAAGACAATCATCAACTTGCAAGGCAAATCATGATGATCATGAATATTAAGAACCGGATTTTGGCTTCACATACCATGATGCTTAGCAATTACTCTGCCGTACAAAGAATATGTTACACACTCCTGCAACTTGTCCATACGTATGGAGTGAAAACGAAATACGGTGATTTGATCAAGATCGGATTTACCCATCAGGAGCTTGCCAATTTGGTTGGAACCTCGCGTGTGACCGTAGCGTATACAATGAAACGGCTTGAAAACGAGAGAATCCTTCAAAAGAAGGATAACAAATACCTTATAATGGATATCGATCGATTGGAACTTTTTTCATTCACTTCTAGGTAACTGCGTTTAAAGGTATATTTTACTTAATTAATATTGTAATAGTTGAAAGCGGTTCCATTCTGTAAACTACTTTACACCTTTTAAATTTTCTGTTTATTAACGGTGATATTCTTGTGCAACTCGATTGATCAATTGCGGCGGTGCCTGTCACGCCCCGAAGAATCTTGTTTCACTAGAATGTTTCACCTGAATACTTCCAGGTAGATGTGGCGGATCTACCGTATTTCAGTGACAATCCCTGGACTGTTTTTGAAGGTTCTAGAAAAGCGATTATCGATTATATCAAACATCGCCTTGTGACAAATTTAGGAATAATGGGGAAAACATAGCCATCGGGACGGTGATGGCTATTCCAGCTTTACAACTGGTTCATTTCAGCTTTAACCTTTAGCACACCGGTCTGACAAATCTAAACAAAATTCCCTTCCATTAAAACTAAATAAACGTTTGATTAAAAACGCCGAAAAGCCCACTGGTAAAGGATTCATTCAGAATAACGGCCAAAATTTTTGTCAGTTAATCAAACGTTTGATTAACATAGCTCTGACCCTCATTGATAGTATTTGATTATAGGTTCAGCAGAGTAAAAATTAATCATCAGCCAAAGGATATATTTTTAATTGAGGATTAAATAGAGTAGGCGCATTTTGTCATTCGGACGTGACCAGGCACCGGAATTTATGGCAATATTCATGGGGAGTAAAGTTGGAATCTATAAACAGAAAAGACCAGAAATAACTTAGTTAATTTCCCTAGGTTATTTCTGGCTTAATTCTTTTTGGTAGCACTAAGAGTTACTCCGTGGAAAAATGCTGTGAAACAAGATTATTCGGGCGGTGACAGGCACCGAAATTCAATTAAAATAATTTCCTATTTGAGTATCAATTGCTATATAGTCATTCATTATATGTTTTTTCATTAATTCTTCTGCTTTGTCAGGTTCACGGTTCTTGATTGCTTGAAAGATCTCCCAATGTTCATCCATAAAGGTTGAACGAAATTTATATGAACTGATAAATGATCTATAGGCAAGGACTTGCGATTTTATTAGTCTCATCATGTGAATGACCGTAAGATTGTCGCTAGAATTTAAAATAGTTTCGTGAAAAAGAGTATTTTTTACAACTACTTCGTCTAATTTATCCTGTTCAAAATATTTTTTAGCCAAAAAGAGACATTCCTCTAACTGGACAATTGATTCATAATCTATGTTTTCCGCTGCTTTTCTTGCGGCCAATCCCTCTAACACTGAATTACATTCAAAAAGGTCGGTCAAGGCCTCTTTGGTGAAATTTGTCACTTCCGCCCCTTGTGATGGCTGAGAAACTACTAAGCCTTCCATTTCTAATCTTCTCAGGGCTTCTCGTATAGGTGTCCTACTAGTATTTAACAAATTAACTAATTTGGATTCAACCAATTTTTGTCCCGGACTAAATACACCTTTTATGATATGGTCTTTAATTGTTAAGTATACTTGTTCATATAGGCTTATTTTCTTTTCATCTTTTGTTAAAGGCAATTCAGCCACCTCCATCTATTTATTTTGCTGATTTATATTGCCAATTTCTTGTTAGTTAACCACCTTGAAAATGAATTATGCTTTAATTGTAGAGGATGATTTGTTCACTTTCCAAATTCGGCTATCTAAATCTTTACCAATATGATGACAAAGTATATTTGAAGTTTCAAGCATTTTTGTTTGATTGATACCAGTATCAATTTTCATTTCAGATAAAAGACTGACTAAATCCTCTGTTGAAATGTTTCCTGATGCCCCAGGTGCATAGGGGCATCCACCTAAACCACCTATACTACTATCGAAGGAAGATACGCCTGCTTGAATCCCAGCAAGAACATTTGATAATCCTCTCCCATAAGTATCATGAAAATGCAATTCAAATTCGATATCACTAAAGGTTTCCTTTAATTGTGTCATCCATGTAAAAACTTGTAATGGATTAGCTACACCAATTGTGTCACAAAGACTGATTCTTTTAAATCCTATATTCTTTAATTCTTTCACTATATTAACGATTTTATCTTTACCTGGATTCCCTTCGAAAGGACAACCAAAAGCGGTAGAAAGGGAAGCCCTGTATTGTAGCTGATCTTTTTTCGTTCGTTGAACAAGTGGTGCTAGCTGTTTAAGTGATTCTTCGGTAGTGGAATTCAAATTCCTTTTACTATGTGAATCAGTAGCAGAAAGGACAAAGGTAATCCCGTCTACACCACTATTTACTGCCCTTTCATACCCTCTTTCATTAGGAACCAATGCAAAAAATGTAGCAGGTAGATCACGAACTTCTTGGATTACCTTTTCTGCATCAGCCAAGTTTGGGATCCATTTTGGGTTAACAAAGGATGTTGCTTCAATCTCCTTAAATCCACTCTCAACAAGGTTATGAATTAACGTTATTTTCTTCTTTGTATCTAGAAACATCGCCTCATTTTGCAGACCATCTCTAGGACCGACTTCAATGATTTTTATCTCCTTGGGCATTTCCATCTGACGTTACCCCCTACATAATTTCCAATATTATTATTTTGAATAATAGAAGCTACCTAGCTATAAACCAGGTAGCCAACTCAAGCTTTTTTAGTTTTTCATAAGCTAATCCATTTTCAACTTAGAAATTGCTAGTAAGAGCAATAGTTTTAAACGACATTATTTTTTGCGGCCTTTTCAAAATATTCTTGTTTTGAATTATTAACATCTTTTTTCTTAATAGAAAGAACTAAGGCAAATCCTATCGCAAGAACGATACCTAGAAAATACAATCCACTTTCCATTAGACCTGTTGAATCCTTCAAATATCCTACAACGTACGGTCCCAAAAATCCGCCTAAATTCCCAAAACTATTAATTGCAGCAATTCCTACTACTGCTGCCGAAGCTGATAAAGTGGCTGAACTGAGCGACCAGAAGGTTCCCAAGAAACTATAAAGTCCTATCGTTGCAATGCAAATCATAATCATGGACATGATTGGACTGGAGCCAAAAATGGCAGCACCAATTAACCCGATAGCACCAAGGAATAATGGAATAGCTGTATGCATTTTTCTTTCTCCAAGCCTATCAGAGCGAAGAGCCCACCAAATCATCGCAATTCCTCCTAATACATAAGGAATTACCGCAATCCAACCGACTTGCGTAGTTGTTACATCAAAAGCTTTAATGATTGTTGGCAGCCATAATCCAATACCATATAACCCCGTAACAAAGGCAAAGTAGATCAATCCTAAACGCCAAACTTTCAAATCACGTAATACTGGGCCCAAATTTGTATGTTTATTATTCTTATTTTCTTTATTCTCTTTGCTTAATTCAGAGAGTAACCACCCTTTTTCTTCAGAAGTTAGCCACTTAGCATCTTCTGGGCGATCAGTTAAATAAAATAGGGTAACAATCCCTAATATAATGGCAGGGATTCCTTCCAAAATGAACAACCATCGCCATCCAGGCATATTTGCCCATGAAACAGTATCCATTATCCATGTAGAAAGTGGAGCACCGATAATATTTGAAACGGCCATCGCTGTCAAAAATAATGCATAGGCACGTGCTCTTTCCTTAGGTCGAAACCAAAAGGTAATATAAAGAATAATCCCTGGCGCAAATCCAGCTTCAGCAACCCCTAGAAAGAATCGCAATACCGTTAATTGTGTAGCATTTTGTACCCAAGCAGTTACCACAACTGCTGCTCCCCAAGTTATTAAAATTCTAGCAATCCATTTTCTCGCCCCAAACTTATTCATAAAAATATTGCTCGGAATTTCAAAAATGAAGTAACCTATAAAAAATATCCCCGAAATGAATCCTAACGTTTTTGCAGTTATTCCTAGGTCCTGATTCATATTAAGTGCAGCATAACCAATATTTACTCGATCTAAGAAGGCAACGATATAAAGGATGAAAATAAAAGGTATAATTCTCAGTGATACCTTCCTTAATGTTCTTTTCTCTAACGCACTATTATCGACCATGTATAGTCCTCCTATTTGTAACCGCTTTAGTTTTAATACAACAGATTACCAATTGATGATCACTTCTTCGATTCCTTTTTTGAAGATTAATAGACACTTCGGTAAATTGAAATTAAATCATCTTTAGACAACTCTACAAAATTGTTTATTAGAAGCCTCTGTTGACTTTCTATCACTTTATCGACATATTTTTCAATATTCTCTTCTTTAACGCCATATTCCTGCAATGGCTTTCTTGGAATAAGCTTATTGATTAATTCCTCAAGAGCTGCAAATGAACCTTTTAAATCAGTGTCTATTCCTAAAGCTTCATTAATTATTTGAGAAACTTCTATTAATTTGCCTTGGGGTGCGAGTTCAACATACTTATTAAAGACTCCCATTAAAAATCTTGCAGTAGATTCTCCGTGCGGCACATGGTGAACACTTCCAAAATGCATAGCCAATCCGTGAACAGCTCCACAAACCGTATTTGAAAGTGCGATTCCAGCATATGTACTTGCCCTTAAAAACTCTCCAATATGCTCGAACCTTTTGTCTAGCCCATTCTCTACAAGATCTTTGTAACGGGTAACAATTAATTTGATCGCTTCTTTACAAAAAACATCGTTATAAGGATTCCCTGTTGGAGCAACAAAAATTTCCAGAGCATGAATCAAAGCATCTACTGAACTATAGAGAAATACTTTAGGTGGAATACTATCAAGTAGTTCTTCAATCAGAACTGCAGAATCAGCATAGTTAGCCTCAATTCTTTTTCCTATTTTGGTTTTTCTCTTTGTAATATCGACTACGGATACACATGTAACTTCACAGCCCGTTCCACATGTAGTAGGGATTAATATAAGCCCCTTATCTCTTACAAGTGGTATCTTATCTTCAAAAATCTCTTCTGTGGAGGTGGCATTTTGAATACAAAGGAGTTTTGTTATATCTAAGATTGTTCCGCCGCCAATCCCAATGATCCTATTGATTTCTTGCCCTTGAATATCCTTTAAAATCTTATCGATGATTATATCACTAGGTTCTCCAAGCCCATAATCATCTTGAAAGATAAAATTACAATCAACTTTATCTTTCATGTATTTTTCATATAAAAATTTTTCTGTAAAAATAGTATCCTTTGAAGATACATTGAATCGATCAATAAATTCGTTTAGTGTTTTAAATTCGTAAATAGATGGGCCTATTTTAAATTGATCCAATCTAGTTCACCTCCATAAATTAAATTAGAACTGTGTTTTTAATAAGATCTCCGAAAATCTCTTCTTCTGAAGCTTCTTCTCTATTAATCGGCTCAGCTACCCAAGTTGTATTCATATAATGCTTTTGTGTAACGTTTTCCGAAACAATATTTCCACCCCAAGTGCCGCAACCTAGAGAAAATGTATTCGCAAGACCATTAAACCAAGCACCGCTATTCGCCATACCGTGAGGTTGTCTTACAATTACTTTAGTCGTTTTGGTATTCAAAGCTAATTGCATGATATGATCATCATCATTAGAATGAATTCCACAAGAGTGACCGTACCCAGAATACTCAGTTATTTTGTTAACTTTTTCTATGGCTTCACTAAATTCATTATATTTATAGATTGTTACTACTACGGACATTTTTTCTCCTGAGAATGGATAACCTTGTCCAATACCAGTTTCCTCAACCATAATAAATTTAGCTTCATTAGGTATTGAAAAACCTGCAACTTCCGCAATTCTTGAAGCTGGTTTTGCGACTATTTCTCTAGAAAGGTGACCATCCACCCACATAGTATTTTTCAGTTTTTCCTTCTCTTCTTGATTTACGAGATGTCCACCTTTCATTTTAAGAAGTTCTATCATCTCTTCGTAAGCGCTTTCTTGAATGACCAAAGAATTTTCTGCAGAACAGCCAGATGCCAAATCACCAAGTTTACCTAGTTTTATTTTTTCAGCTGCATCTGCCAAATCAGCTGTTTCATCAACTACAACAACAGCATTTCCAGCCCCAACTCCATAAGCTGGTTTACCAGAACTATAGGCTGCTTTTACCATATCACCACTACCAGTAGCCATCGTTAAATCGCATTGGCTCATTAACTCTTGAGATATTTCCTTAGATGGAGTTTCTACACAAATAAATAAATCCTTTGGTGCACCATTTTTCTCAAGAATATCCCTCATAATATCTACAACTTTCTTAGTTGTATTTTTACTTCTAGGGTGTGGTGCAAAAATGATCGCATTTCTCGCTCTAAGGCTTAATACTCCTTTAAACACTGGTGTAGCTTCTGGATTTGTGCTCGGAACTAAAGCTGCGATAATTCCTACTGGCTTCGCAATTTTCCTTATCCCCATTTCAAGATCTCTCTCTATTACACCAACTGTTTTTACAGATTTTACTTGCCAAAAAACTGCAGGCATTTTTTTAGTGAGTTTTTTTATTTTAGATTCTGCATCACCCATATCTGTTTCTGCTACTGCTAATTCCGCTATCTCTTGTGCTACCTCATGCCTTGAAAGAGTGTAAACAATTGCGGCTGCTAGCTCATCTAATTTCCTTTGAGAATAACCTTCTACAATTTTTTGTGCTATTCTCGCTCTCTCGACTAAATCACCAACCGCTTCTTTCGTGTTCATGACACCCAACTCCCTACATTTTAATTTATCAACTAGAATTAAGTATACAAGAATTAAAAATGAATACAAAAACGATAATTGTATACAATGTCCTATATTTAAAATATTATGAATATTTAGTTTGGATGTCAAGTTAAACTTTTTATTTATTTTAAATTTCCCCAACGGCTTACTGGTATTTTCCTAAGAGCTAAAGATTGGTTGAATATATTCTACAAATTTAGTTTTTACTAATCCGTACATCTTGTTGCTTTTTTATTTCTACCCCCATATTTTTTTCGTAAATTTTTACAATAGCGCAGTGATCCTCATTTACTTTTCCTAAAGCTTCCATTTCATTCATATAATCGAGAACCATTTTAGACATGGGTATTTCAACACTCAATTCTTCTGCAAGTTGGACAGCATTCATAAGATCTTTTTGATGAACAGCAATTCTAGCACTTGCTTCAAAATTTCGGCTTATCATTTTTGGAGCTTTTAAATCAAATACTGAACTTCCAGCAGCCCCATCTTTTATTGCATAAAATAATGTTTCAGGGTCAAGTCCAGCCTTACTAGCAAACGCCAATCCCTCTGAAATAGCACCCAGATAACCACCGACAATCATATTATTTGCGAGTTTAGCCACACTGCCACAACCTGATTGTCCCATATATGTAACGGTACTTCCCATATAACGAAGTAAGGGACTCACTTGATCAAATACTTCCTGATCCCCGCCGCACATCATAACCAGTGTACCGGCAATCGCACCAGATTCTCCACCGCTAACGGGCGAATCTAAAATCCTTATTCCAACTTGCTTTGCCTTCTCATACATTTCTCTAATAAGAGTTGGAGAAGTAGAGCTAAGATCCACAATAATCGTACCTTTTTTCCCTTTAGCGATAATGTCTTGAATACTACTTTTTACAAGATTATTAGAAGGCAAACAAAGGAAAATAATATCACAATTTTGATAGATTTCGTCTACGTGATCAGGGGATCTCCCTCCATTTCCTATAAAAATACTCCGCTTTTCTCTAAAAACATCATATCCCATAATAGAGTAATCGCTTTTCTTTAATAGATTTAATGACATGGGCAATCCCATTATACCCAAGCCTATAAAACCAATTGTTTTATTCATTGGCATTCACTCTTTTCTTTTATCATTTATTGATTGCATGGATAGCTATTTTTTCAGCAGCCAAAGCCGCTTCTCTTACAGCTTCTGTTAATGTAGGATGTGCATGAATGGTTTCGATTAAATCTTCAATAGTGGCTTCCATTCCTATGGCTAATGCGCATTCAGCAATGATGTCGGTTGCTCTTGGCCCTAAGATATGGACACCAAGGATTTCTTTAAACTCTTTGCCGAGAATAACCTTGACCATACCTTCTCCGCCATTCATGATGAGAGCCTTTCCATTAGACATAAGGGGGAAATTACCTGTTATATATTCAATGCCCTTCTCTTTTGCGTTTTCTTCCGTTAAACCTACCCCTGCAAATTCAGGATTAGTATAGATGCAGGAAGGAACTGTTTTACCATTATAAGAAGCCTCTAAACCCATTGCATTTTCGGCAGCCACTTCACCCTGTACAGAAGCTACATGTGCTAACATGACTTGTCCCAAACAGTCTCCTATTGCGTAGATATCAGGAACATTTGTTTCCATTTTATGATTCACTCGAATTTTGCCATTGTCGTTCTCAATTCCAGCCTTTTCAAGATTCAATGCTTTTGTATTAGCTCTTCTTCCAACTGCTACAAGAACCTTTTCAGCTTCAAAACATTTCCCTTCGCCTTTGTATTCAACATTTACTTTGGCTCCTACGGATGACGATTCAACAGACTGCACTTTCGCCTCTGTATAAATCTCAATACCGCTCTTTTCCATTTTATTTCTTAATAAAGCTGTTAATTCACCTTCCATCAATGGAAGAAGTTTAGGTAATGCTTCGATGATGGTTACTTTTGTACCGAATTGACTGTAGATGGATGCAAATTCTACACCGATTACCCCTCCTCCAATGATAAGAAGTGATTTAGGAATTTCCGCAAGGGAAAGGGCACCTGTAGAATTAATACAATGATCATTTTCTTTTACACCTGGAATCGGCGGGATGGCTGGAACGGATCCAGTTGCAATAATTATTTTTCCGCCACTTAATGTTTCTTTTGTTCCATCTGCTTTGGTTACGAACAATGTATCAGAAGAGACGAATTCAGCCGTTCCGTTTATTACTTTAATTTTATTTGCCCTCATTAAGCCGTTTATGCCATTTACAAGCTGACTGGAGACACTATCCTTTTTCTTCAATACCTTTTTCCAATCAAAACCAGTTACATTCACATTAATGCCGAAATCATTTGCATGATTCGCTTCCGCTAATAAATCCGCAGCATGCAGCAGTACTTTTGTAGGGATACAGCCCACATTTAAGCAGGTACCACCTAATTTACTTTTTTCAATTAATGTTACTCTTCCACCTAGTTGGGCCGCTCTAATTGCTGCCACATATCCACCAGGCCCTCCTCCAACGACAATGACTTCTTGGTTTTCATTAGACAATTTTACTATCCCCCCTATGTGTAAACTCATTGTATAGATTTATTTAAATGGTTCTTTTTATACTAAATATTAGAGAATAATAGTAATCGGATCTTCGAGTAATTTCTTGATGTCTAGTTGGAATACAGCTGCTTCTGAACCGTCAAGAAGTCGATGATCGAATGTCAAAGAAATGGTCAATACTTGTTTCTTAAATACATTGCCTTCATCATCCATATCCAGTTCACTTTGAATCGTATTGACACCAAGAATCGCCGCATTTGGTTGATTAATGATTGGAGTAAAAGATGTAACACCGTACATACCTAAATTAGAGATGGTAAATGTCGAACCTGCATATTCATCCATATTGAGTTTTCCTTCACGTGCTCTTACTGCTAGATTTTTTGCCGTTTCCGATAATTCTTCGATTCCCATTTTATCTGCATCTTTTATTACTGGTACAATAAGGCCTTCTTCTAATGAGACAGCCATACCAAGATTTACATGAGCGCGTTTAATGATCTTGTCTCCATCCAGACTTACTAAAATATTGTTATTCTTTTTCAACGCCTTAGCTACAGCTTTTAACATAAAATCATTTACCGATAATTTTGTTTCTCTGTTTGCATTAAGTTGTTTCCTGAACTCCATTAATTTTGTGACATCAATTTTTACATCTTGAGTAACAACTGGGATCTCATTGTGAGATTTGAACATTCTTTCCGCAATGGTTTTTCTCATTCCGCTGAGTTTAACAACTGTATCACCATCCATTAATTCAATATTTCCACTTTGCGTTGCAGCAGGTTCTGCAGAAACTTGGGAAGGAGCAGCCGGTTTTGACTCTTCTGCCTTTTTCAGAATATCCTGTTGGACAATTCTTCCCCCAGGACCGGTTCCTTTAAGACTTGTAAATTCTACCCCCAGTTTTTTGGCTGTTTTTTTAGCAAGAGGTGAGATTTTGATTCTTCCCCCCATCTGTACTGGTAAAGTTTCTTCTGTTTCTACTATTTTTACTTCTTCCTCAACGGGAACAACTTCTTCTACTGCAGCTTCATCTACTATACCTACTGTTTCACCCGCTTCACCAATGTAGGCGAGTAGGCCTTTTACAGGAATGTCTTCTCCTTCTTGTGCCACTATTTTCAATAGGACGCCATTTGCTTCACTTTCAACTTCACTCGTCAATTTATCTGTTTGGATCTCTACAATCGGATCTCCGATCTTTACTTCGTCACCCTCTTGTTTCAGCCATTGGTCTATGGTTCCTTCTTCCATCGTAAGACCTAACTGTGGCATTCTAATTTCAAAAGCCATGTCTATTACCCTCCAAACTATTTCTTTATTTTTATAGATTATTTCTAGCGATCAATCGTAAATATACTTTTTAGATTAAGCTAAACTAACCGCTTTATTTAACACTTTCTTAACGGCAACAGTAATATCATTCACTTGTGGGAAATTTACATCCTCGAGTGGCGGACTGAAAGGTGATACGATATTAAGTCCCGCTACCCTTTCAACAGGTGAATCTAGTTCATCAAATAGTTCCTCCATAATTTGTGCACTAATTTCACCGCCGAAACCGCCTCTTTTCACTCCTTCTTCAACTACGACTACATTATGCGTTTTTAAAACTGACTTTTTAATTGCTTCCCAATCAAGCGGAACTAAGGTACGAAGATCTAATACTTCCACATCAATACCTGATTTCGCAAATTCTTTAGCAGCATCTAAGGCGAAATAAACCTGTCTGCTCCAAGTGATAATGGTTACATCTTTCCCTTCTCTTTTGACATCCGCTTCACCTAGCGGGATCACATATTCTTCTTCAGGAACTTCTTCCTTCTTAGCATAAAGGAGTTTATGCTCCAGGAAGATAACAGGGTCATTATCTCTAATCGCTGCTTTCATTAAACCTTTTGCATCTTTAGCGGTTGACGGACAAACCACTTTTAAACCGGGGATATGTGCAAATAACGCTTCCAAACACTGTGAATGCTGACCGGCATTTCTGCGTCCTGCTCCCATAGGCGCCCGAATCACCATTGGGATGGTCATTTGTCCACCAGTCATATATCGTAATTTCGCAGCTTGGTTCATAACAGGGTCTAGGCTCACACTAATAAAGTCGTTGTACATTAATTCAACTACTGGTCTAATGCCTCTCATGGCCGCACCTACTGCCATCCCTGTAAATCCTAACTCAGAAATAGGTGTTTCAATTACTCGATCCGGACCAAATTCATCTAAAAATCCCAATGTCAAAGCAAAAGGGCTGCCCATTTTTCCTAAATCTTCACCCACCATAATGACATTTTCATCCCTTACCATTTCTTCATGCATTCCTTCTCTTATTGCCGCACTAACGCTTATTTTTTTGCTCATCGTATAACACTCCTTTCATTGTCCTGAGAATATACATCAGTTGTTACTTCACTAAGATCAGGATAGGGAGAATTAACAGCAAATTCATATGCCTCCTCAATTTCCTTTTTCATAGCTCCATCGATTTCTACTAATTCTGCCTCAGTCACATCATTTTCAAGTAAGTATTCTTTAAATCTCTTAATTGCATCTTTTTGATATGCTTCTTCAATATATTCTTTTGGTCGATAGCTTGATGGATCCCCACAATAATGGCCTTCATGTCTAAACGTTTCACACTCGATGATAGATGGCCCGTTACCAGCTCTTGCATAATCCACCGCTTCCTTGACTGCTTCATACACGGCCAATACATTATTTCCATCCACTGTTTTACCTGGAATATTATAGGCTACAGACCTTATAGATAGATTGGGTGTGTTTGTAACTGATTTGATATCAACCGAAACCCCAAGCCCATTATTTTCGATTAAATACACAACAGGAAGTTTCCAAGTTGCAGCCATATTAATGGATTCATGGAATCCACCCGTATTTGCACCAGAGTCGCCGAAGAAACAAAGAGTTACTTCATCTGTTCCCTTAATTTTTGAAGCTAGACCAGACCCTGTCGCAATTGGGATACCTGCACCAACAATCCCGTTTGCTCCAAGAATCCCCAAGTTCACATCTACAATATGCATGGATCCGCCTTTTCCTTTACAATAGCCTGTTGCTTTACCAAAAAGCTCAGCCATTGTTTTATCCGTTTTAGCTCCTTTTCCGATACAATGACCGTGTCCTCGGTGAGTACTTGTAATAAAATCTCTTTCCTCAAGGGCATAGTTTGCCCCAACTGCTGTTGCTTCCTGGCCAATACAAAGATGAATATTTCCTGCTAACATTCCTTTGTTGAAGCATTCTCCTGCTTTTGTTTCGAACGTTCTGATTCTCACCATTTCTTCATACAACTTAACTAAAAATTCTTTTGAATATTGATTTTCTGTTTCAATCCTACTTTTTACGTTAACCAATTTCTCCACATCCTTCTGATCATTAGACTTTTTAGGGAAAAGCAAAATGGGCTTTAAATGCAAAACTTCTGCATTATACTGAGTTGCTATAGATATCTTCAACCCCCTTTGTCGGCCCTTTGCTGCTTTCCGTTTAAAACCATCCAGCCATTCAATTTTTAGTCTGAAAGGCCTTTCATTTCTTTCAACAAGGTTTTTAAAACTCATAAATATTGAATGCAATTATTGTGCCAAAATTTAAGCTAGGCAAATATTTTAAATAACTCTACAAAAAAGAAAATGCCAAAACACATTTGTCATGTGTTTTAGCATTTGTTTGTAAAAACCAAAAAAATATTATTGAATCACAGCCCATATCTTTTTTTCTTTCGGGCTAAGGTAGTAAGATCAATTCCTAAAACATCTGCACAACTCTTCATAGGCCGATACTTTGATAGATAGTAAGAAAGAATTTTCTTTTCATATTCATCCATTAGGTTCTTAAGCTGGGGGTCTGGAGTTTCGTCTGTAGAACCTTCAATTAGGTTATCATTCGATTTATTGATTTTATTTCGCATATTAGCTGGAATAATTGTGTCATTCACCACATTTCCATCCGAAATAATCATGAGTCTCTCGACTAAATTTTTTAATTCACGAATATTCCCTGGCCAACCATAAGAAAGAAATAATTTAATTATATTCGGCGAAAAAGACTTATTAATATGATGTTTTTCATTAAACATTTTAAGGAAATGTTCAATAAGTACGATGATATCTTCAGGTCTTTCTCGAAGTGGTGGAATAGTAATAGACAATACATTTAACCGAAAGTAAAGGTCCTGCCTAAACTGTTTTTCTTTAATCATTTTTTCTAAATCTGCATTGGTTGCAGCTATGACTCTAACATCTATTGGTATTTGTTTGGTTCCCCCTACTCTCTGAATTTTCATATCCTGCAATACTCCAAGTAATTTTACCTGGAGGGCAAAGGGCATTTCTCCAATTTCATCTAAAAAAATTGTCCCGCCATTGGCTACTTCAAATAACCCTGCTTTTCCACTGCGGTTAGCACCGGAAAATGCACCGGCTTCGTATCCAAATAGTTCTGATTCCAATAACTGTTCAGGAATGGCTCCACAGTTGATTTTTACAAAAGGTCCTTTATTGGTTCGGGAATCAATAAAATGTATGTAGTTGGCTAAAACATCTTTTCCGGTCCCAGATTCCCCTAGGATTAAAATAGGAGTATTCACTTTAGAAAATTTATGAGCAAGGACAATAATTTTCTCCATTAATTCACTTTGAAAGACTATTTGACTGCCATTTTCCTTCGTTCGTTGAACCTCTTGCAAGGTTTGTCTAAAAGATTCAGAAAGTGCATATGTTTCATCCAGCTGATGTTTTAATTTATTTAGTTCTGTAATATCTCTAACATTTTGAAATGTAAAAATAAGTTTACCTTCATCATCAAAAATAGGTGTAGCGGAAACTAAAGCTTCTATTCCTGTGGAGTATTTAACTGACTTTGTTGTAGTAACTCCTTTTGATATAGCTTCAATGGATGCAGAATCTTTCATCCAGCCATTTTCAATTAATTCTACCGCTGTATAGTTATCTAACTGCGATGGCAGTAACCCTGACATTTGTAAAAAAGATTGATTATACCATATGGTTTGTCCCCTTGAATTCGTAATTGTAACACCATCAAATGAACTGCCAATGAGTTTGCGAAGTAAAAATTCAGATTTATCCTTAAAAAAATCTTCTAGATGTTCCATCGAAATACTCCTCCGTTCCATTTTTCAGAAAAATAGCACTTTTGCTATAATTATAGCAAAAATGCTAATGCAATAACGCAATATTTTATTATTTTATCCTAGTGGGAATATTCACCACACTCGTCAATCTATTCTTCTAGTTTATTGGTTTCCACTTAACGACTTCCGTATTTTTACAAAACAGCAACTTTTGAGGTATGCTTTTTCTAACAAAATAATTTGAAATCCAAGAACCTGTGGGAAATTTAATAATTAATCGATAATCGGTGAGAAACGTTTCCATAATTATCACCTCCTTTCCTTAATCAGAAGGAGAGTGACAACCAACCACCCTCACAATATTCAGTTGCACCTCTGGATTATCATTTATTTTCCGCAATTACTTTAACGTTTATTTGAAAACAACTTCAGTACGTTTTATCCATATAAATAGGTTCAGTTCTGCTCCGTAAACAGCAGAACTGAACCCTAAATTTTTGTGTTGAAATGGAAATATAGCGCAAGTTTTATACAACACTTTCTTCTACCAAAAGTCAGTAGAGCCCTCCTTTTCCTCAAAAAGCAGTGAAATCAAACCAATTTTCACTCGTTATTACCAAACAGCCTCTCGACAAACTTCGTACCCCAAAAAACACTTAACCCCCTCTTTAACTGCAAATGCAACAAATCTAATCAATCGTTTGATTAACAAGAAATTTACGACTTAATCGTTTGATTAAATGCGGCCAGAACCCTTATGTAAAACGAACTCAGGTCAGTTTGTGAGAAGAATTTCTGTCGATGAAAGGTCCCCATCTTCGATAACTATCTTCAATAGTAACTTATAAAAACTATCAATCTACAAAAATTGGCACGTTTTGATACTAAACAAACGGTTAATTAAACTACCCACACCACTGGTAAATAGCGAGTTGCTATTATAAAAGGAGTCGAAATATGTAACCCCGATACCCAACGACATTTCTTCTAACACATCACCCTAAGTACAATGAAACATGAAAACCTCCTTCCCCTGCTTCATTTTGTATAAACTATGAAAAAAGTGTCCATCCTAAAGCTATAAAAATAGTTTAATATGTAGGGGGATGGCCAATGAGTACTGAAGAATTAACTAAAATTATCGCGGTGAAAAAAATGGATTTAGAGGAATGTGAACAGGAGCTTAACACACGATACTACCCATCAGTTGTAAGATTGGCAATGACACGTTACATAACAGAGTTGCGGCACCAATTAGAAATGGTTAATGGCGAAGAATTAAACAAGATTGAAAATAGCTGAAAAAGAAGACCACGAGAACTGTCTCCGTGGTTCCTTTACCGCATAAAACTTTAGCTGAGTGGGGGTCTCTGACCTCACTGGCCCCCCGTTAGCTAAATACGATTTTCACAAACTCGCTTACAAATATAAAATATTCTTATCATTTAAGTATCCAAAAAATCATTTATTCCAATAGGCTTTTGCTTCTTCCTCAAGTACCTTTAATCTTTTGTAGTAATCAGGAAACTCGTTAAGATGAGCCAGTGCAATTTTCCCAGTAATAATAGGATCATCGCCTGTAACATTCGTTTGGCTGGATATTTTTCCATGTTCAAGCTCTGTATTTACTCCCATCCAAAACTCATCTAAATCAAACTTGCTTTTATTAAAGTCAATGCCTAAAAGTAAAGCAATTGCTGCTGCTTCCTCTTTGGAAAAAGACTTAGCCCTAGTTCCAGAACGATTATTTCTATACCCTTTTGGACTTCCGGTGGTTGAATATAGATATTGCGTACCATACCTATAACCGTTAACGAGGTGGTTCAAATACGGATTATTATAGTAGTACAAAACACATCTCTCCTAAAAAGGTAGTTATCAACAATATACGTTAGTTACCTTTTTATGTGCATGTCTTCTATTAAACTTACGAACGCCGTTAGGTGGTCTCCAAAATATGCCTTATTTGAACTGACCAGTACAAGCAAATGTGGGATAAAAGTCGATAATTTAAACTCAGTTTTTGTTAGGGAAATCAATCCTAAAGATTTCCCCTACCTATCAAAAAGGGACTTTGCGGTGATTAATGAAAACAATAGCTACAGTATTTCAGACTTCCAAGAGGATGATTCAACGTTCTAATAGGAGAACCCTAGAAATCCTACTGGCTAGGAACCCGCAGCCAGCTATGTCAAACCAAAACAAAGAAAGGTAAGAGCTCCTAAATTTGCTCTTACCTTTTTTCATATCGCCGCTTATTTCCGTTTAGGTATTATGTAGCTTAGAGGCGTGAAATGGGCCAATCTAATGTTTTGCCATTTGAGCAATGACACTTTAGATGGCTATTTCCGTTTTTACAACTGGTTCATTTCAGCTTTAACCGTTAGCACACCAGAGGCGTGACAGGCACCGAAATTATTAATTATAAATTTTTTTTATAAACTAATATAAAAATCCTGTATTTTTCTTATGGTCTCAATCCCGTTAAGCTATATGTAAATTGATTAACGAGGTTGTGTATATGATGAGCAACTATATTCAGAATTATCGAATTCCTACTACCATCATGAGAGGCGGAACGAGCAAAGGTTTAATATTACGCTCCATCGACCTCCCATCCAATCTCTTTCTTAGAGATCAAGTGATTTTACGCATATTTGGAAGCCCTGATACAAGCCAGATTGATGGTTTGGGAGGTGGGTCTTCCTTAACGAGTAAATTAGCGATTGTTGGTCCTCCTTCCCATCCAGATGCACATATTGATTATACTTTCGGTCAAGTCAGTCTTAATCAAAATACAATAGATTATCAGGCTACTTGCGGAAATATTGCCACAGCGGTTGGGCTCTATGCGTTAGAAGAAGGGTATACTAAATTAACTGAATCCCTGACATGTATTCGTGTCTATAACACAAATACAAAAAAAATAATTGCTATTGAAATACCTGTAGCAAATGGTCACATTCAGTATGAAGGGGATTTTAAAATTGACGGAGTTCCCGGTCATTCATCAAAAATCATGTTAAATTTCTTAGATACAGGTGGTACACATACAGGAAAAACATTGCCTACCTCCAATCCAACAGATATCATTCAGATACCGGATGGAAGGAAATTTGAAGTTTCGATTATAGACTCTATCAATCCTCTTGTCTTTGTGCGAGCTAAGGACCTAGGTATACAAGGTACTGAGTTACCCGTTCAAATAAATGGTAATCTAGAACTATTAAATACCCTTGAGAAAATTCGTGTAGAAGCAGGAATCCTTGCAGGTTTCCTTAAAAATAGAGATCATGTTACACCTTCCACACACGCATTGCCAAAAATCGCTATTGTTTCACCACCACAAGATTATGTAAATATAAATAACGAAATCATTCGAAAAGATAATTTTGATATTACATCCCGATATATTTCAATGGGGACATTACATCGAGCCTTTGCGGTTAGTGGCTCCATCGCTGTTGCGACCGCGACCCAAATTAATGGAACCATTCCGAACCAACAAGTATTTGCAGCAGGTAGCGGAATCAGAATTGGCCACCCTACAGGCATACTTTATACTGAGGCCACTGTCGAAAAGTTAGATTCCAACTGGTATGTCCCGCGCGCAGCAATCGGGAGAACGGCTAGAAGAATCATGGATGGATATGCCTATGTCCCATTTCCAATGCTTACTGCAAATGACGAAGTAGGAAAAGAAAAAATAGAAGTGCAACAGTAAGCTTGAATCCCGTCTTGATGTTTCCTCATTCGCGAAATTTCTAAACCTACTTAATCACTATAGGGCGAATTTTACCTGCGTTTTTTTCCTTAAAAGCTTCCCAATGTTGGTTTTCATCGAAAAAAATTTGTCTAAGTATGTTTGTCTCAATATATTGAAAATACCACAGCCAAAACAGCTGTGGTAGATCCAAAATTTTATTCTTATCTTTTAAGAAATGCACAGCGCCTTGTTCAGCCCCGATATAGGGAGACTTAGTCGATTGAAAAACGGCTTAGTCTCCCTTAATGCGTTCAGAAGAACATTTGACCACGAGGGGCTAGGGGCTGGGCATTTCTTGAAGTCCAATGATATAAATTCTGATAATACAAAAAAGAACCTGGGAACAATCCCAGATTCCATTTCCAAATTTAAATTAGAAAACTACATTTCCCCTCTTTTCTAGTGAATGCCTTCCTGCCGATTCACCTGCTAACTTTCCAAAGACTGCACCAGACATTAGACCTGATCCTCCAGGGTAATTTCCATAGAAAAGACCGCCGACCATTTCTCCTGCTGCGTAAAGACCTTTAATTGCATTTCCTTCCTTATTTAATACTTCACCTATCGGGCTAACACGGACTCCCCCAAATGTAAAAGTGATTCCGCAGGTGACGGGGTAGGCATAGAAAGGCGTTTTGTCTAAGCGTAAAGCCCAGTTCGTTTTTGGAGGCGTAATCCCAACGGTTCCTTTTTGATCCTTCACGGTTGGATTGTATTCTCCCTCTTGGACTGCCTCATTGTATTCCAGAATCGTTTTTAAAAATTGTCCCTTATTCACATCCATTTGGTCAGCCAATTCTTCTAGAGTATTCGCCTCATATACTGTCGCTTCTTCTAAATTGTACTCTTTACGTAACATGGAGCGAACATTCGAGTCAAATAATTGGTAGGCGATTTGGTCTGGCTGTTTTAAAATTTCCCGTCCGTATTTGGCGTAGGTATAATTTCGGAAATCTGCCCCTTCATCAACGAATCGCTCGCCATTTTTATTTATTAAAAGACCAATCGGAAAGGAAGATTTCTTATAAATATCACCTGGCTTGTTAAAGTCTCCTACTTTTGGTGCGTTAAGATCTGTCCCAATGGAATGACATCCTGACCAATCACCATACTTTTGCGCACCAAGAGCCAATGCCATAGAAAGGCCATCTCCTGTATTATATTCGGTTCCACGTACAATGGCTGCCCCCCATTCCAATCCAATATATTGGGTACGCATTTGTTTATTCGCTTCAAAACCACCACACGCCAATATAACGCTACCCGTGTTGACAGTGACAGCTTCCTCTCCTCGTTGAACGAGGACGCCTTTCAATTTATCACCTTCAGCCAAAAGTTCGATTGCCTGGGACTCATACCAAATATCGATTCCTATCTCTTTAGCCCGATCATTTAATTGCTGGACAAGACCCACGCCTTTATTATGAGTCTTTACCGGGAGCCCACCCCAAAAATGATGTTTCCCCTCATTTTTATATGATTGATTCTCATAGTTTAGTTCAAATTCAACTCCATGACTCTGCATCCACGCAATCGTCTCAAAAGACTTTGATACAAGTTGGTTCGCTAATTCGGGATCACTTTTCCCCTCTGTCACTCTCATCAAATCATGATAGTAATCGTTTTCGGAATAAACCGGCATATTAATTTGTTCAGCTTCTTCATCCGTAATACTAGGAATGACTCTTCTAATTTCTTCTATTCCTTGATAAGCAAATCGAATCGCTCCATCAGTAAAAAATGAATTTCCGCCTCTCTTGTTCAATGGAGCTTTTTCAAGAACAAGGACGTTTGCTCCCTTTTCTCGAGCTGAAATGGCCGCACAAAGTGCCGCATTTCCTGCTCCAACAACAACAACATCATAATTCATCATTTATTTCTCCTCCTCAATTAACTGATAATTCTAGTTTATTTGGAAATTACCGATAAATAAAATACCGTTATTTTATTTTGATTAATAAATTTTTTTTATAGATGCGTTGAGGAACTTTACAGATAATGTTAAGATTCTAATATACTTAATATTTAGAATATTATAGATTACGAGGTATGCAAAATGAACGAAAAAGATTGGAGAATTCTTCAAACAGTTTATCAGGAGAGAAATATTACCAAGGCTGCTGAGCGTTTATACATATCTCAGCCAGCCCTAACCTACCGAATAAAACAATTAGAGGAAGAATTTAATGTAAGAATACTTTTAAGAGGAAAAAGAGGCGTTGAATTTACTCAGGAAGGGAACTATCTAGTACTCTATTCAAATAAAATGTTGGCAGATTTGAGGAAAACGAAAGAACATCTGGAAAATATGGACACCCAAATTAGAGGAACATTAAGACTAGGGGTTGCTAGTATTTTTGCAAGATATGAGTTACCTGAGATCTTAAGTGACTTCCTAAATGAATATCCTGACATTGAAATCATCCTCAAAACTGGTTGGAGTGCTGATATGCATAATTTACTGCAGAAGGAAGAGACACATGTTGGGATTATTCGTGGGAATTATAATTGGCCGGGGAAGAAGTATTTGCTTAATGAGGAAAAGTTATTTGTCGTCTCTAAAAATAAACTTAATATAGAAAATTTGCCTAAATTCCCTAGAATTAATTACAAAACGGATCTTACATTAAAAGGATTAACGGATAGCTGGTGGCAAGAAACATTTGATACACCTCCAAACTATACAATGGAGGTCGACCGGATTGATACCTGTATTGAGATGGTGTTACACGGACTTGGATTCGCAGTTGTACCTGAAATTTCCTTAAAAGGCTATCATCAATTACATAGAATTGAAGTTTCATCAAAAAATAATAGTGAATTCTCTCGAAAGACTTGGCTAATTTTTAATGAAAGTTCCCTAGAATTATCAATTGTAAAGGCATTCGTAGATTTCATCCTCAAACGGAATACAAACGAATAAGGCACACGGATCTGATTCGTGTGCTCCCATTCGCGTTAGGTTGACCATTATTTTGTCATACTTATTTCTTTCTTCATTATTCGCCGCTCTAGAAATTTAAATACTGTTGGTAATACCGAGATGACAACGCCGATTCGGAGCACTTGCACGACCACGACGAAGGTAGAATCTGCATCTAGGGCAACAGCAGTAGCTGCCATTTCCGCAATTCCACCTGGCGCGAAGGCTAAAATAGCAGTAATCCAACTAATATCGGTTACTTTTGACATCACGGTTGCACATAGTGCCATCACCATAATTAACCCTACCGATCCAAGTGTACCGACCAATAATATCCGTTTGATTCCAACAAACATTCGACTCGAAAATCGAGAGCCGATGCTGACTCCAATTAATAGCTGTGATATGACGAGCAGCCAGTGCGGCCAATAAATGACTGAAAAACTTTCCTTATACAGACCTCCTATTGCCTGCAAAATGGCTACCACGATCATACTGCCTAGCAGCCATGGCGTAGGGAATTTTAAATATTTCGCTAGGAATGAACCACCAACAGAAAGAATCACTACTAACCCCATCCAAAGAAGTTGCTGGGCCTCCACAGGAGCATCACTGGCGATTACACTGGTATGCACGATTGCCCCAAACTTTTCACTGCTGTTCGTCCAATGAATGGCCAAAAGCGGCACTGTACCAATCACTAATAGAACTCGGATGATTTGAATGATACTAACTAAAGCAGGATTCGCCCCTATTTCTTCGGCAAAAATAGGCATGACTGATATTCCCCCAGGTGCCGTTCCAATAAAACTTGTTAAGAGATCCGTTTGACTAAATCGCCATAACAAATAACCGGAAAGAAGGGAAAAAAGAATGGATACTAGGAGGATGGTGATGACATAATGCCAACTTTCAATAAATAGGTGGAAAACGCCCGAATTCATTTTTTGTCCCAATTCTACCCCCAATATCCATTGACCGATATACATCCAGTATTTCGGAACTCCTTTTAACCCTTGGGCAGGGTGAATCCAAGACGGTATCCAAAGAGAAAAGATTCCACCGATTAGGAAGGCCCCAATCATCCAACCAACAGAAATGCCTGTTAATGAAACAAGATACCCCGAGAGGATACAGAGTAACAAAATATAAAGTTTTTTCCGATTCACCTATAAAAACCTTCTTCCTACCTCAGAAAATTTCCAATCCCACTATTAAAAGGAAAAGTCTTGCAGCATCCACAAGACTTTTTCTACTCTATCCCTTTGTTTTATTGAATACTCTTTTCGGCAAACTCATTGTTTACAACCTTTTCAAAAGGCGCATTCACTCCTTCAAACTCAACATTCAACTCATATCCACTTTTGGTTATAACCGGTGTCCGTGCAAACGCATCGAAGTTGTTTTCAAATGCGGCATCAAAGGTTTCCTTATCGAGCTTATCAAATGATTTTCTGACTATTTCTTTCGCAGCTTCTTTATTCTCACTTATAAACTTTTCCGCTTTCGCAATTGCATTTGTCATTTTTTGGATCGTTTCCGGATTCTTTTTAATAAAATCTTTCTTTGTTAGTAATGTACTATGTGCAAACCCATCTAATTCTTTAATTTCACCCTTCGACAGGTTTAGCAATAACATACCATCATCACTGCTAATGGCTTGTTCAGATGTCGGTGAAGAGAATACAAATGCCTGAATTTGATTATTCTTAAATGCTGGGAGAATGGCTTCTGCTTTCCCTAGAGGGACGATCGTTGTATCCTTATCAGGATTCAAATGTTGACTTTTTAATAAGTAGCGAACTAAACGATCACTGCCGCCGCCTGGCTGTGTAACTCCAATGCTTAAGCCCTTTAACGCCTTAATTTTCTCATCAATGGACGATTCTTCGGTTACACCTAGCTTCTGAGCCACATCTTTCCTAATCACCACATTTGATGCATATTGATTAATTAAAGAGGCAAATGCTTGAACTTCCTGACCTTTACTATTCACGTCCATTACCACGGCCAAGCCTGTTGCCCCAACCTCTGCTCCACCCCCTACTACTGCGGAAAGAACATTGGTAGACCCTCCGGCAATTGTCACTTCAACGTCCAAACCTTCTTCCTTAAAAAAGCCTTTCTCTTGGGCAACATAAATCGGTGTAAATAATAAGCTGGAAGAGGATTGAGCGATGGTTATTTTTTCTGCTTTCCCCTTTTTTCCTGCTTCGTTCGAAGATTTTTCAGCACTACAGGCCGATAATAATAACATACTTGTTAATAACCCTGCTGCAAATGTTTTTACCCTACGCATAGATTCTCCCCATTTCCTTTGGTTAGTTTGAATTATCAGTCTTCCAACGCAGGAAGCGCTTTTCAATTAATCCTGTAACGACGAAATTTAATGCAATTGAAAATAACATTAGAATAATTAAGGCCGCAAAGGTGCCACCCGTGTCATATTGTCCAGCCGAATATTGAATTAAGTAACCAACTCCTCTGTTCGAGGCAGTAATTTCACCTACAACGGCTCCAATTAAAGCATAGGGAATAGACGTTCTTAGTCCAACCATGATCCAAGAAAGTGCAGAAGGTAGAACTACTTTAAAGGTAATTTGTCTTTCAGAAGCTCCCATAATCCGAATGTTTTCCAGCATTTCTTTATCCACATTTCTAACACCAGCATAGGTATTGATAAATACTAAGAAAAACACTGTAACCGCAGCCAAGACAATTTTCATATCGATTCCAATTCCAAACCAAAGAATAAATAACGGTGCTAACGCAATCTTAGGCAAGCTGTATAAAGCCATTATAAAAGGTTCGAAAATTTTCGCTCCATATGTCCAGCGACCAAGCAAAAATCCTACAATCCCTCCTGCCAATGCACCGAATACGAACCCTAGTAACGTTTCTTGCACTGTGATGGATAGATGAAAAAACAATTCGCCACTAACCGTCCACTTGTAAATCGCATGCATAACATCATTGGGAGAGCTGATCCAAAACTTATCTATCACTCTTCCAGATAAGAAATACCAAATGAAAAGTGTAAAAATGATGATAAATAGTCTAATAATAGAAAGTTTAATAAATTCCTTCCGTTTCCTCATTTTCTTTTTAGAAAAGGCCTTCTTATTTGACTGTTCGACAATAATAGCTTCTGAACTCATTTGCTACCCTCCAATTCAAATTCAGCTTTTAGTGCACTCCAAAGAGTTGTGTGCGCTTTCATAAATTCCGGTGAAAGACGAATGTTATATACGTCTCTTGGTCTAGGAATATTGATTTCTTCGATCATTTTAATGGTCCCCGGGCGCTTACTAAATACCGCTACTCTATCGCCTAAAGAAACCGCTTCGTCAAGATCATGGGTAACAAAGATAATGGTTTTCTTCGTTTCCTTCCATATTTCTAATAATTTATCTTGCATGATTAACCGTAATTGAGCATCTAGCGCACCAAACGGTTCATCTAGTAGTAAGGTTTCCGGATTGTAGGCCAACAATTGAGCCAAACTTACCCGTTTTCGCATTCCACCGGAAAGTTCTTGAGGATAATGTTTTTCAAATCCATCCAATCCTACCATTTCAATATAGCGCCTACATCTTTTTTCTCGTTCACTTCGACTGGTCCCTTGGATTTCTAACCCCAGTTCCACATTTTTCATTACTGTTCGCCAAGGCAGCAGGTTGTCCTTTTGGGTCATATAGCCAACTTTAGTATTTACCTTCTTTACCAGCTTCCCATCATACTTGATGGTTCCCTCATCGGCCGTCATTATTCCGGCACACATATTTAGCACGGTTGATTTCCCGCAGCCGCTTGGACCAATTACTGTTAGAAACTCCCCTTTTTCAACCTCTAAATTAATATTCCGTGTTGCCCAAAATGTCTCATCATTACGTTCAAATTGTTTGGATACACCGGAAAATTTTATTAGTGCCATTTTCAACATTTCCCCTTTCGCTATAGTAATAACCTATCATAATTAAACTTAATTTTAAAATTCAAAAAATTTATAATAGTGTATAAAAATAATCTATTTAAAAAATTTAATCCAAAAAATATTATAACTTTATACCGCTTTAAACATTTATTAGAGCGGAGGTTTGACCCCGAAATCTGTAATCTTTTAAGAATTGTATTATCAATAATTTTCTGAGCATCCAGTTCCAGTTGGGTGGGGGTCTGACACCAATGTCGAGGCGATTGGTAAAGTTTATTTTTCCTCCGGAAGGGTATTTAAGTAAAAAACTCTTAGTAAGGAGATGTTAATAATGGACGAACATAAGCAGGTCGAAAGGACTGAAAGGAAGTCGGATTCCAGTAAAGTAGCTTCTACCTTTATAAAATATGCTGCTTATCTTATTATTTTTTTCGGAATACTGTGGTTTATTATAAGTTATTTGATACCGATGATTAGAGGGTAAACATGAAGAGCAACTTTATCATATATGATAAGGTTGTTTTTTTGAGCTGTAGGTTAAAATCATTTAAGGTTTGTCCATCGATGTAGTAAACGCTACAATAAAAGTTGGCCTAATTATCAAATGTTAGCTGTAAAAAATGCAAAACCTTCAAGTTTGTGTTCATTCGCCAATTTTCTCAATGGATTAAACCATACAAACGTTTATTTAAATTTGCTAGAAACCGCGGCACATAGGGATTAATGCGGTTTAACGGACAAAAACTTTGTCACTCAATCAAACGTTTATTTAAATTGCTGCGGAAGCCAGTGAGACCAATGATTTCCCTCTATATTTTGAAAAAAAATTAGCGAAAGTTGGTTTATTGTCTGAATCCATTCCAGCCTGATAACCATCTCTTTCGGGAAATGACACCCCTCGATAAAATCCTCTACAGAAAAACAAAACAATCGTTTGATTAAATTTGCCGCGAAACCCGCTATTTTGAGATTCAACAGCTTTGGCTGCTAAAAATTTTGTCAGTTAAATAAACGTTTGATTGAAAACGGCTTAAGCGGGCACTATTGCTATATTTCAACCTTCAAACCACTAAAAAGTATGTCGAGAACCGCAAGTAGTTGGGCCCATGTTTCTTTTCAGCACACTATCCTAAAAATCTATCAATCTTCGACAAAATTCGGGGCGTGACAGGCACCAGAACAAGGAGCAGTCTAACCCATCCCCATGCATTAAAAGAAGCAGGAAAAACGCCCCCCTCTTTCATAGGACTTAAGGATTATTAATCAGAAAATTCAAAATACCGTTAGAAACCGCTTCTACCCAGTGCTAAAATAGGGTTGGCATAATGCTAATATTTAGTAGAAAAGAAGGGTGGGTTTGAATGTTAAAACGAAAGTCTTTACTTAAGTCAGTGGTTCTAAGTACCGCGCTTCTGATCTCCGGTACAGGATTGACTGTAACGGATGTCAAGGCGCAGCAACAGAATCTGCAGAAAACAAATGCCGCAGCGGAACTTAAAGTTGGGGATGTAAAAGTGGTCCCTCTTCAAGTAACCGGTTCGGCAAAGGATCGACTCAATCTTATTATCTTTGGCGATGGTTACACCGCTGAAGAAATGGACAGGTTCCAGCAGGATGTGGAAAGAAACTTGAACGTCCAGTGGAGTGTAGAGCCATTCCGCAGCTACCGTTATTACTTCAATATCTACATGATCCAAACTCCATCCAAAGACTCCGGCATCAGTTGTGACCCGGATGACGGCAACATCCGGCGTGACACAGTCTTCAATCTTCAGTATGCAGCTAAGTGCCCTGCAGACAAGCTTGCCCGCGGTGTCACCTATGGTACTGGCGGTGACAAGGCCCGCACTGACATTCTGACCAACTATGTTGCACCCAAACTGGGCATCTCGGCTAATGCCCAAAATATTCAAACACTCAACATTGCTAACACCTTTACGTATGGCGGTATCGGCGGCGTTCATGCAACTACCACTGGCGGCAGCCCGCAAGGACCGCTAGTATCATTACACGAACTCGGGCATTCACTTGGTAATTTGCAAGATGAATATGCCTACTATGACCGCGGTGTTCCAGGTGGTCCACATCCTGAAAAGGAACCTAGTTCGAATCACCATACCCGTCTTACCTCCAAGGAGATGACTGAAAAACAAACCAAATGGTGGCGCTGGCTCGGCGAGGAAAGTGAATCCGGCGGTATTATCCGTGCGGCCGACCCGGACGGGCATGAGAGCGGCGTATATTACAGTTCCAACGTATGGCGTCCAAGTGAACATTCGATGATGCGCCATACCGGCTTCTACTTTGACCAAGTCGGAAGAGAACAAATGACACAGCGGATTACCGGTATGCGTAATGCCAATGCAATGCCATTAGCATCCACTCCGGTTGGCGAAGTCGGAGCAAAAGATGTGGTATGGGTGGAAACGATGCACCCAAGATTCCATGCCCTTGATGTAACTTGGGAAATTAACGGCAAAGAGGTAACTGACACCCATAACAGCCGCCACCTCAAGCTTGCAGAACTAAATGTTAAAGACGGTGACAAGATAAAAGTAACTGTGAAAGACAAAACGGAGTTCGTCCGTGATCCGAACTATTTAAATGGTCCAAGGATGACACAGACCCGTGAATGGACTGTCGGACAACCGCTGCCAAAGACGGATGTTAATGTGAAGTTCACCAATACGTCCGTAACGGATCACCCGTTAGCTAATAACGAGATTGCTTTCGTTGAAACGACCAATCCGAATGATCGCGTGCTTAACGTAACTTGGGAACTTAATGGTAAAAAAATAGAGGGGACAAACAACAGCCAGCTTCTCAATCTTGAAAAGTTTGACTTGCCAAAGGGAGCTTCCCAGCTAAAGGCAACCCTGACAGATCCGGCCAATCCTAACGGCCCATCGGACACAGTACAATGGACGGTTGACAACGGAATGCCTTCAGCACCGCGAACTCTATCCCAGCCGCTTGTAAAACTGGACGGCAAGATTGAGCACAATGTGTACTTTAACGAGTTTGATATGCTGCTCAATCCAAAGGATGACCAGAAAGGGTTCGTTGTCGGCGAGTTCCGTTTAGATCATGACGGCTGGTACAATTATTTTGGGTTCCCGGAGCAGCCGGATGGCACACCATTCAAGTTCACACATTCCGGAACGGATATCAAAGCCTTAACATACGGCAACCTTGGAACCGGCGGCCTGTCAAAGGCAACCTTTGAACAATCCTATAAAACCGGTGATCCCGGCGGTCCATTCGTGCCAGGCTTCGGTACGCATACCGTTGAGCATAGAGCGATTGATGCCACCGGTAACATTGGAAATGTCGAATTATTTAAAGCAACTGTTTTACCAGGAGAAATGCCTGATTGTACAACAACAGTTACCGGCAGCCAAAATGGCGGACTGGTTGTTTCTAAAGGTGTAACATGCCTCAAAGATGCGGTCGTCCGCGGTGGTGTCACCGTTAAAAAAGGTGCATCATTAGTGATTTCCAACAGTACAATTAATGGCGGCTTGAAGGCTGACAAGGCGAACGTTATACAAGTTTTCGGTACCACTGTAAATGGAAAATCACAAATCGCCGGGACTTCCAGCAACGTAACATTAGCAGGAAATCAGTTTAACGGCGGGCTAACCCTGGCCGATAACAACCAAGTATCAGCTAACAAACAGTTTGGTGAATACGGACCAATCGTATCTGGAAATACATTCACCGGAAAAGTAGAATGTGAAGGTAATAGCTCAAAGGTAAATGATTTCGGAGCAGCAAACAAAATAGAAGGCTCCTTAACTGGTCAATGTAAAGGGCTATAGTTAAATCTGGGGACGGTTCTTCTGCTGTGAAGCGGAAGGACCGTCCCTTTTCGCTGCCGGTAAAGTGGATCATTTTTCTTTTGTTCAGAAGGCGATAGATTAATGGTTACTTTCATATCTACTAAAGAATACCCCATATCATGCAGTGCAGTTGAAACCTGTTCCTTTGATTCTTTTACCGACGCATCAGTAAGCGGGGGTCTGAGCCCCAAATTCAGAGAATAAAAGATTTAGATAAGATAAACAGCTACAGCCACTAGAACAGTACCTGTTCTAGTGGCTCACTTTGCCGCACTCAATGGCTCATTCATCAGGAAACAGTGGCTCAAAACTCCGCACAGCTGGCTTTTTCTATCCGCAATACTCAACTGACAAATCTAAACAAAATTCCCTTCCATTAAAACTAAATATTCGTTTGATTAAACATGCCAGGAATCCCGCCATTTAAGGATTTAATTCATTCGGCGGCCAAAATTTTTGTCAGTTAACTAAACGTTTGATTAAACTGGTACTTATCCTAGTGATATCAATGTTTCTTCCCTTCTTTTCAAAAAATAATTGACGAAAGTTGGCTTTATTCCTGGCTCCACTCATCCATTTTCACCTACATCACTCATAAACCAACAAACCCCAACAAAAAAACCTTCAGAAAAACTAAACAATCGTTTGATTAAATCGGCCAGGAAACCCGCAGGATAAGGAATAAACCCATTTTGCAGCTGAAAATTTTGTCAGTTAACTAAACGTTTGATTGAATTTATCGGAAAGCCCTCTGGTAAAGGATTCATTCAGATTAACGGCCAAAATTTTTGTCAGTTAATCAAACGTTTGATTATCGGTGTGCCCAAGTGTAGTGCTCATCCTTTATTGCTTCGTTTATTTCGAAAAGCAATAATATTTGTTTTTAACGAAGCATATGTTCCAATCGCCGCATACCCATAAAACCATCCCATAAATATTCCGCCAACAATGTTGTGTTTGTGACTGATAAATATGGAAATTCCTAGTCCGAAAAAAAGTGCGATTGTTGGTACAAACCATTTCGGTAATCTGAAATAAATCTTAATTAGTTGAGTGAACACGATAATGATGGGTATCGCAAAAATCGCATCCCAAAAATTCGTTTTAATGGTAGGGAAATCCAATGACAAACACACCTTTTTTACCTTATTATGTGTGTTCTTTGTAAGAAGTATAAATATTTAGTTCATACCAATATACCAAGCCCCGCCGCCGATAGCAGCTAAGATACAAAGCAAAAGATACTGGTCCCCATTCCTAAAAATATATACCTTGATGGATATTACTATCTATATGTTCTAAAGGGTCTTGTACTATTCAATTTAGCACGCAAAACGAACAGAGCTTTTTGCGAATTGCGTTAAGGAATCACGCCCTAATTCTAGAATAGGAACATCCGTGCAATAGGAGGCTGACCCCACGATCCCTACAAGATATCAATGGAATCTAAAAAAGATGATCCCTGTGGATTACAGAAATCATCCTCTTAGTGTAGCTTAATGTCCCAAATTAAAGTGTCCTTGACAAAGGGTACAGTTTACTGTCCCATCGTCCCACTTAATCAAGACCGTTTCTTCCCCTCATTTTCTGGAAAAAGAAAATAGGAAATTACTCCTGAAAATAGAGCAGCTCCTATTGCAATGATTAGTCTAATCCCTAGTTGTATTTCTGAAAATTCCTCATTAAGCATCCAAATTGCTACAGCCATAACGATAATCATGATTGGAATGACAAGTGTAATTCTTTTCGGTTTCAATTTTTCGCTTCCCTTCTGTCCTCTTTTATACCTAAATATTATTATACAAAAATAAAGACGGGTAATGATATTATCGTTATCGTTAAATTAATTGCCTGATTCAGAAAAAAGTTATCCTTACATTAAACTGGAGGATGACCCTATAGATGGAAAAGATATTATGGTTATTGGAAAGCGAAAGCCATTCTTGAATTCAACTAAAGATATTGAAAAGCTACAAAAGTACGAAAAACAGTTTAAGGTGTTTCAAAAGAAATACCAAATAACTTAAAATATTTCTTATTCAACAAACGGGTGCATTACTGGAACCAGGTAATGCCTTTTTCTTATTCAAGTACCGTGACAGATTAGTTGAAGAAGGATTATTTGAAATTCAATGTAAAAAGGTAAAAACCCCTAATTACAGATGCTTATTCCGTTGATATAATTAACTAAAAGTAAGGGGTACAAATGAAATGACTATCAGAGAATTTCTTAAAGAACAAGGTTTTAAAATAGCTTTTAATGTATCATTGATATTTATAATATTCATTAAAATCACAGGATTAATGGAAAAAGGCTTTAAATTTTTAGCAATTAGTATTTTTATTTTTTTAGCTTGTTGGTTATTAATAAATAAATTATTTTTAAAACTAAACTTGTTCAATGCTGTAATAGAGGAAAAAAGTAAAAGGAAATATATGCAATTAATAAAATGGTCTTATCGTATATTGTTGCTTATTATATTTTTTTTGGGAGCACCCTTCTTACAAAGGTAAGTAGTTCAGTTTCGAAGTAGAAAATTGAAAACAGTTACCCTTTTTTATATCAAAATAGCGGGAAATCCGCTAAGCAATTAGCATAAAAAATAGCATCATTTTTATAGCTGATGCTATTTGCTGTTAAGAAGGTATTTGGAACTTTTTATAGAATTATTCGTCTAAATGCTTAAATGTCCTAATTTTGAAAGAAGGTGTGTTATGAAAAAAGGTTTTTTATTATTATTAATTAGGAATTCAATGGACCTATGATAAAAACAAGTAAAAAGGTTAGTCAGTATGGTGCCCTGCAGGTGGGGGTCTACACTGAAAATAAGCCGAATTACTGAAATCTAAATTAATAGTTCTAAACAAATTGGCTTATTTCCATACTTTGCGGTGAAAACCTTGGTTTCCATGTTTGTCTGACCCTAAAACTCCATTGGTAAACCCTAGCACCATTATATTCCCCATAACAAAAGCCCTCAGAAATCTGAAGGGCTTTTGTATTTTATTTAGCTCAGTTACCTTTCTCTGTTTACTTTAACGCTTTAGTCTTTTATCTAAGCAGATCTCACTGTCGTTTTTTTAATTTTAAATTTCCTTTATTGAACATAATAAGTCCATTAATTCGCTCATATAGGGCATATAAAGGATATAACAGACCAATAAATACAATAATGGAAGGTATTTTTTCAATAACAGGTATTATGCCAGATAGCAAAGATATTATTGTTTCTGTTAAGTAAATAAATATAGGAATTATTGCTATCAAACCAATTAAAAGAAATGGGGTTACTTTTGTTTCTTTTAATTTGGCTTTGCAGTACGGACACTTCATGGTAAAAGGTGATGAAAAATCCTCAAAGTCATCAAGAGTTATTGCTTTTTGACAATTTGGGCAAGGTACAGATGTTCTCATAAATAAATCTCCTAATAAACGTATTTACTTCAGTATAATTGGGAAAAACCTGATTAGTAAATAGAGAATAGTAGTATCGCTAAATGAACGGTTCCATTTAACTTTTGTTCAGCTAAGCTATCCAAACCAGTTTATGGACCGGTTACCCATTATGAATGCGATTCAAATGCTTTTGTTAATGAACCGGGAGCCATCTACGATTCACTAATTTGAAAAAGTAAGGGCCGCCAGCTGCTCTTGCTTTTCTTCATTTTACCGCTTATTTTCACCCTGTTTACCTATTACACTTTACTGCTTTAAACTTTAGCTGGGCGGGGGACTGGCTTGAAATTGGAACAATTACGGAAATCAAATGTATAAATATAGTTTTATATTGTATAATATTGGTAGTAATTTAACTATTGATAATTGGGGGGATAATAGTGGCGAAAAACATGGTTATTGCTGGTGATTATACAGAAAAAGACGTTGTGCTATCCGGTCCAAATGTCGTTATAAGTGGCGAAGGTATAATAATTCAGTCAATTTCTAATAAACTTTTCTTCCCGTTTTTAAAATGAATTGCAATTGTATGGGTGCTTTTAGATTTTGCAGACAACCCAGCAAGTAGACCAACTGGACCAAGTACTAAAGATCCAGCTAAACCTCTCCCCATTGCACCTCATTGCACTTTTTCTCTTTGTTTCATCAAGAACTTCGTAAGAAACAACACTTCCTTTATTCCTCCTCACGATGGACACCCTCGAGTGGTGGCACAGGAATTTTTCCAGTACATCTATGACACGGTGTCATTTTTCTGTTGACTTATGACAACGTGTCATATATAATCAATTCATAATCAATTGTGACACGTCGTCACTTGCTAAGATTGGGGGAATTTTATTATGCCAAAACAAACATTTCTTCACTTGCCTAAAGATAAACAAGACACTTTAATTCAAGCTGCTAAAAAGGAATTTTCTCGAGTTCCATTACACGAAGCATCAATCGCTAATATTATCAAAGATGCTGGAATTCCCAGAGGTAGTTTTTATCAATATTTTGAAGACAAAGAAGATCTATATTATTATCTGATAAACCAGCTTTCACAGAAAAATAATGACCGATTTATTGCAGTCTTAAAGGAGAAAAACGGAGATATATTTGAAGCTTTTTTTGATTCATTTCAATTTATGACTCAGAATCACAGAAATCAAGAACACAAAAACTTTTTTAAAAATGCTTTTTTAAATATGAATTATAAAATGGAAAATACATTAGCTAATAATATTTATGAAGAGAATCAGAAAAATCAGTATTTAACTATGATTAGCTTAATGAATACCAAAAATTTAAACATAAATGATGAACGAGAACTTCATTCTATTTTAAAAATAATTATGGCGGTAACTTTTCAAAACCTTGTTCAAAAGTTTGTAAGGGATTTATCGGATGAAGAGGCTTTAAAAAGTTATGTTGAGCAAATGGAGATGCTAAAAAGAGGAATATATAAGGAAGAGCACTAATGAGTTCCCTTAAAGCAGTGAAAAAAGAGAGTACCCATTTGGAGAGATTTGTGAAAAAACTTCAGGAACAAGGTATTGATGCACAAATATACAAACGACCTAAAATATTAAATGAAATGATAAAAAAGGAGAAAACGAATATATGGATTCAACATTACAAGAAAGAAAACCACCCTATTTAATGCTTGCGATTCTTTTTGTCGGGGCATTTGTTTCTTTTCTAAATAACTCGCTATTAAATGTAGCATTGCCATCCATCATGGTGGATTTAAACATTAAAGATTACTCCACGATCCAGTGGCTTTCTACTGGCTACATGCTTGTCAGTGGGATATTAATTCCGGCATCAGCATTTTTATTAACACGCTTCTCAAATAGAAGTTTATTTATTACATCCATGGCAATCTTCACTTTAGGTACTGCCATAGCAGCCTTTGCACCGAATTTTGGTTTATTACTTACAGGAAGGATGGTTCAAGCAGCAGGTTCTTCGGTAATGGGACCTTTATTAATGAATATTATGCTTGTCAGCTTCCCACGAGAAAAACGCGGAACAGCAATGGGGATTTTCGGATTAGTTATGATTACTGCCCCAGCAATCGGGCCAACCTTATCAGGTTATATTGTAGAATATTATGACTGGCGATTACTTTTTGAAATGATTTTACCGTTAGCTGTCATTAGTTTGATTTTGGGGATTTGGAAATCAAAGAATGTAATGGCGGTAAACAAAGATGCTACACTTGATTATTTCTCAGTACTTTTATCATCTATCGGTTTTGGTGGTTTGCTATATGGCTTCAGTTCTGCAAGCTCTGATGGCTGGACAGATAAAGTTGTCTTAACAACTTTAATCGTTGGCGCTATTGCCCTCATCACCTTCATTGTACGTCAATTAAAAATGGATGAACCATTACTGGATTTACGTGTTTACAAGTACCCAATGTTTGCACTTGGCTCTGTCATTGCCATTGTAAACGCAGTAGCGATGTTTTCCGGCATGATTTTAACACCGGCATATGTACAAAACGTGAGAGGTATCTCACCACTTGATTCAGGTTTAATGATGCTGCCTGGTGCGATAATTATGGGAATTATGTCACCAATTACAGGTAAATTATTCGATAAATATGGACCACGGACCCTTGGCGTAATAGGGCTTGCCATTACAGCCGTTTCAACCTACATGTTGGCAAACCTGCAAATCGACTCTAGTCACACATATATTATCATTGTTTACAGTCTGCGTATGTTTGGGATGGCAATGGTGATGATGCCAATTATGACAAACGGCCTTAATCAATTGCCAACACGCTTAAATCCACACGGTACAGCTGTTAACAATACAGCTCAGCAAGTGTCCGGTTCGATTGGTACGGCTATTCTTATTACAATAATGAATTCTGTGACAAAAACTAAAGCTGAAAGTTTAATGAGCGGGGTTAATCCAACAACCTTTACAGCAGCTACTAAAGCTTTATTAACCCAGAAAGCATTATTAGCCGGAATCCAATATTCATTCTATATAGCACTTGGCATTAATATTGTCGCCCTACTATTAGTTTTCTTCATTAAACGTGTGGATATAAGTAAAGAAACTGAAGGGACGATAAATAAGCAGAGGAACATAAAAACAAAACCTCTGGTAGATTAACTTAAATAATTATT
Organism: Neobacillus sp. NPDC093127; assembly: GCF_044754175.1. NCBI lineage: Bacteria > Bacillati > Bacillota > Bacilli > Caryophanales > Bacillaceae > Neobacillus > Neobacillus sp. NPDC093127. The sequence continues at coordinate 3,250 of NZ_JBIVOP010000032.1, read as the reverse complement.
AAAACCTACGGAGCCAACTCTCCCTATGATAGTTGGCTTCATTTTTCCTTCGTTTGATTTCCAATTAATTTCCAATAAATGTCGTAAGTTTTGGAAAATAGGTCGTAAGTGACCGGAAGGATGTCATAAGCTACCGAATATACCTGTAAGCGCTCAAAAATACATCGTAAGTTCTCGGAGGCTCCACAAGAACCGTCCCCCATGGTCTTATAACTTTTTTTCATAACAATTCACTTCATTTGAGTGATTTGATTGCGCTGTTTTAAAGTATTCAAATCCAAGAGAACTCCAGAACCTCTGGGCATGATGGTTCTCTTTCAAAACGCCCACACGTAAAATGCTCAATCCTTTTTCAATCAATTCCTTTTCAAATTTACAATAGGCTTGCTTTCCGAATCCAAAGCCTTGGTAATCTGCATGAATTATCATTAACCCCAGCCATGGACACTGATCTTTTTCATTCAACAACAAATGAGTATCCCCATAGCTAAAGCTAGGGGTTTCGAAAGAATAGGCTAAAAAGCCCCATTGTCTTTACGTGGGCTACCACAAGTCCCGCTAATACATCAGGCCGAAGCCTTCAGCTTTGCTTTTTTCTTACTTTTAACGATGATGATCTTCTTAGGAGATTGAAGGAATTGTTTTTTTTCAAGTCCTTCAAAGGCACCACCAACATGTTTCCGAACAATATTGAACGCCCCATTTACGTCGGCGTGTATTTGAATAGTAGACCCTGTGATTTTGTAAAAAGCTCTTTTCACTCGTTGTCCGCTAAAAGTTGTTTGGTGTTCTTCACCAAATGTCGGAATCGGGTCCTTTGTTAAAAAACAAGACTTGGATGTGTAGCTTTCATCGCGGATAATGACCTGAATTCCTTTGCGTTCTGCTTTGTAGCGAATCATGTCAATAAATGTCGTGTAGGGGATTTGGATGAAGGTTTGTTTTGCTGATTTTCTCATGTTAACGTCTAATTTCCACCCCGAATTTTTACCAATAATAATGGTGTCGATGTCTCTTTCTAGGGCAATAGTAACCACCTTAACACTTGCCTTGTGTAAGAAATCCATCACTCGATTGTTTCTTTTTCGGTCCAATGCAACCAAACGGTTTGTCGTAAATACGCCTTCTTTGGGACTCTTTCCGTTTCGAATTATACTCATGTAATTGGCTCGTAATTTATTATAGTATTGATTGATGGATTTTAACCATGCGCCCTTGATAAGCAGAGGTTTAAGCCCTAAGTTATCGACAATAGTTGCCAGGTTATCTACTCCTAAATCAATACCCATTACTTTTTTCGGCTCGAAAATGAATTTATTGATTTGTTCTGCTGTTCTTACAATCGTCCTTTCTTGATGTTCAGCTTTGAAAACGACTTCCACAACATATTGACCATAGGAAGGTACGATTCGAACCTGTTGCAGCTTTCCTTCTGAAAGGGCTACCTTTCCTAATTTCAGTTGAAGGCTGGTACCCGGTAATTTAAGAACATTTCCTTCTTTAATTTCTGTAATTTGATTCGTTAAATAACAGGTTGTTCTGCCCGATTTTGATTTATATTTTGGAATCTTTGGTTTACCCGAAAAGCAGCTTGGATTCAGTTTGTAATTTTTTGAAGCTTCGAAGAAACTTTTCCAATCATCAAATACTTTTCTCATCGTTTGCTGATTAGACTGAGAGGGCATGGAAGTGTAATCAATCTGCTTCATGACTTTAAACAAGGCTTCTACAAAACAATACCCAATGAATGATTGATCTATGGTTGGCATTTTAAAGAGTTTTAGCATCGGTTCTATTTCTTTGCCCTTTTTATCTACTTTCTTAGGTTTTTTCATTTCCTTTTCATAGTGTTTCTGTCGAATTTCATTCATTATCGGTAAATTTGTTTCGATATCCATTAGTACTTGTAATTGATTTTCATTTTTCTTTTCTGCCTTCAGAGCTGTATATACCTGTCTAACGTAGTAATTTGTAATGTTATATAAATTTTTGGCTTTGAAGCAGAGAGAATCACAATATTCAAATAGTTCATGATCGGAACGGATTTGTATTTTATAGGCGCTATACATTCCTTTCACCCCCTATTAACGGAACCTATGTTCTTATTATATCAAATAGGTTGATAGAATACAAAGTATTTGCCCTCTTCAAAGAATAAAAAAACAGCTTATATCCCCATATCTGAAGTTAGGGGTTTTACGCTGCTTTATGATAATATTTTTTCTATCTTTCTATTACAATACCATACATTTTTGATTTCCAAATACAGTAATTATTTTCTAGTTTCTCTAATTTTCTTTTCCTTCTTGCTCAATATCAAAGTGCTTCTTTAGCTGATCTAATAAAGCAGGGGGTAACGGAACTTAATAGAACTTTCATTGTTGACAGTTCTCCTTTAGAAATCCTAAATGACAGTATCAGATGTATCGGTTTTGATTTAAGAGGGGCGATGGAAACGGCCAAATGGCTCCTTGGTAATAAACATATGTGTCCCGTCATGGTTAATCCTATACATAACATTTGTGTCTTTCCTAATAAATCTGCCAAGCATGCTGACACCATGTGGTTTAATCCTGAGCATATTGTTAGAACGAACACGTTAAATGGAAAGCTAAGGTAGAGTTTACGAATGGATTAATCATCACAGTTCCATCGAAGCTTTATTCTTTTAACCATAAACTGCAAACCGCTGATCAATTTAAGAGAATGATGGCTGAGAAAGGATATGTACCCCATCCCATTAAGAAAGGTCCGAAAAAACGCGCCTGATGAATAAACACTAGCAGTGAATAAGTTCTGGAGTTTTCCCTTTTAAATAAGAATATTTTTGTATATAATGATATATAATAAAAAAGAGAAGTGCGCTAACACTTCTCCCTGCAACTGCTACCGTCAGGGTGGTGGTTGTCATAGTTTGTTATTTGTGAGAACCACCCTTTTTGCTTGCGACGGCGTAGGGCGGTTTTCTTGTTTTCTAGAATGTTTTTCCGAAAGAAAAAAGCAGCGGTTTCCCGCATTTAAGTAGTTCAGTTTTGAAGTAGAAAATCTAAAATAGATGCTGAATTAGTATGTAAAATATAAATTGTTTTGCAGTAAAAATAACAAGTAAATTAGCACATAAAAACGCTTGGTTTTTCCAAGCGTTTTTGTAATATTGTTACTGACGTTCTATTTTGGCAAGAAATTGACGGTATTATTTGTCCTAAATCTGACGGAGATATTGGCCGATAGAAAGGGGAAGCCAGTAAGT
>NZ_JBIVOP010000031.1:0-57956 GCF_044754175.1 Neobacillus sp. NPDC093127 | reverse complement strand
GATTAGCTCATAAATGTTACGTTGGCTTAGTTTTATAAAAAAACTAAAAAATATTGTTTGTTGACGTTTTTGTTTGTTTAGTTTTCAAAGAACAAATCGTTTGTCACTCAAAAGCGACTTTATAATCTTACCAAGTTATCAACCGAAAGTCAACAACTTTTTTATTTCTTTTTTTTCATTTGTGTTACTGTCTCGCAACAACAGATATTAATATACCACCATTATTAAATCAGCGCAATACTTTTTTTACGTTTTTTTATAAAAATTATCAAAGAAAAAGTGCCGGCACGGCCGGCACTTTACCATCCTTAACGATGGCGCATTAATGGGAATAACAGCACATCACGAATAGACGGAGAATTCGTTAATAGCATAACTAAGCGATCAATTCCAATTCCTAAGCCTCCTGTTGGCGGCATACCGTATTCCAACGCCTCAACAAAGTCTTCATCCATCAAGTGGGCTTCATCATTACCTTGTTCACGTTCCATTAACTGTGCTTCAAACCGTTCCCGTTGGTCAATTGGGTCATTAAGCTCGGTAAAAGCATTTGCATGCTCACGGGCTACGATAAACAATTCAAAACGATCGGTGAAGCGCGGGTCTTCATCATTTTTCTTAGCTAACGGTGAAATCTCTACTGGATGTCCAAAAATAAAGGTTGGCTGAATTAACTTTTCCTCTACCTTCTGCTCGAAGAATTCATTAACGATATGACCATATAACATTTTATCGTTAATTTCCACTCCATGTTCTTTGGCAAGTCCGCGAGCTTCTTCAACACTCATTTCCTTCCAGAAATCCGCACCGGTAAATTCTTTAATAGCGTCGACCATGTGAAGTCTTTTCCACTCTGGTTTTAAATCTACTTCATAATCACCATATTGGATGGTTGTTGTTCCGACTACTTCTTGAGCAATATGGGCAACTAAGTTTTCCGTAAGGCTCATGATATCACGATAGTCTGCATAGGCTTCATAAAGTTCAATCATGGTAAACTCAGGGTTGTGACGGGTCGATACGCCCTCATTTCTAAATACACGGCCGATTTCATAAACCTTTTCGAGACCGCCGACGATTAAACGTTTCAAATGAAGTTCAATGGCTATCCGCATATATAATTCCATATCAAGGGCATTATGATGCGTAATGAATGGACGTGCAGATGCACCGCCAGCAATTGCATGCATCATTGGCGTTTCGACTTCTAAATAACCTTTGCTATCCAGATAGCGGCGCATTGATTGAATGATCCGGCTCCGGGAAATAAAGGTCTGTTTACTTTCTTGACTCATAATTAAATCTAAATAACGTTGGCGGTAACGCTGCTCAACATCTTTAAGTCCATGAAATTTATCCGGTAATGGACGAAGAGCTTTAGATAAGAAGGTAAAGTCTTTAACTTTTATCGAGAGTTCACCCATTTTGGTTTTAAATACAGTTCCAGTTACCCCGATGATGTCTCCTAAGTCAGCGGAATTGAAAATTTGATATTGTTCCTCTCCTACAGCATCATGCCTAACATAGATTTGAATTTGCCCCTTTAAATCTTGAATGTGGGCAAAGCCTGCTTTCCCTTTTCCGCGCTTTGTCATGATGCGGCCGGCAATACTAACCGTCATGTTTTTCCCGTCAAGCTCTTCATTTTCCAATTGTCCATATTGTTCAACCAATTCAGCACTGTAGTGGGAACGGTCAAACCGCTTACCAAATGGATCTAAACCATTTTCACGCATCGAATTCATTTTTTCACGTCTGACCATTAATTGATCGTTTAATTCTTCCTGACTCAACACTATCAACTCCATTAATTTCTTAATTATGTAAACACACGCATAATTACTTTTTTTGCATACTCTATTATTTTACACAATCTTAAGATTTCAGACACCAAAAAAGTTCTTTATAGAATAAAAACTGCCAGTTATCCCACTGGCAGCTTCCATCGGTAATCATAAATAGGATAGAACATCAGCCTAAAGCAAGTCAAACTTAACCAACAATTGCCTGGCTTTGCTCCTTTTCTTCCATCTCGATGACTAAATCATTTAAGATGGAAACTAAATGGTCACGCGTATCACACTCATTGATGGCATTACGCACTCTCGCATTACCGGGGACTCCTTTTAAATACCAGGCGGCATGTTTACGCATTTCCCGAACTGCTATATGTTCATTTTTCAGGGCAATCAACCGATCCAAATGAAGGATGCAGACATCGATTTTTTCACGAACAGATGGCGGCGCCATTAACTTACCTGTTTCAAGATACTGAACGGTACGGTAAATCATCCACGGGTCGCCTAATGCCGCTCTGCCAATCATGACCCCGTCAACGCCGGTTTCATCAAGCATTCTTTTGGCATCCTGTGGTGTTTGGACATCTCCATTACCGATGACCGGAATGGTAACAGACTGTTTAACTTCACGGATAATGTCCCAATTTGCTTTTCCTTCATACATTTGCACACGCGTACGGCCGTGAAGGGCTACTGCCTTTCCGCCTGCACGCTCAATCGCTTGGGCATTTTTGACGGCAAAGATATGCTCCGCGTCCCAGCCCATCCGCATTTTTACGGTTACAGGCTTTTCCACTTCTGCCACAACCGCAGACACCATTTCGTAGATTTTATTGGGATCAAGCAGCCATTTTGCACCTGCATCACATTTGGTGATTTTCGGAACAGGACAGCCCATATTGATATCGATAATATCAGCATTCGTATTTTGGTCAACAAATTTAGCCGCTTCAACCAGCGTTTTCTTTTCCCCGCCAAAAATTTGCAGACTCAACGGTTTTTCACGCTCATCAATATACAGCATATTCATCGTTTTTTCATTTTTTAAAACAATCCCTTTGTCGCTGACCATTTCCGCACAAACTAAACCGGCACCGAACTCTTTAACCGTTAAACGGAATGCCGAGTTACAGACACCAGCCATTGGTGCTAAGACAACAGGGTTCTTCATTTCAATATTACCGATTTTTAACAAAAATCCACCTCCTATTCTTTCGGTGTTAAATCATCTATAGTTATTTTTAAGGAATGAGCAATTCTTTCTAGTAAGTCACCTGCAGGCAGGCGATTTCCTCTTTCAATCTCTCCTAAAATCGATACTGATACACCTAGTTCCTTCGAAAAGCTCTCCTGTGTGTAACCTTTCAGCTTCCGATAGGCTCGAATACGTCTTCCCCACTTTTCTGCTTCCATATTCGGACTCCTTCTTTATCAGGTAATTCAGCCAGCGCTGCTTCAAGAGGCTTTTCCATCCACGAAAAGTTTGGCTTCAATTCTAAAAGCGGCACAAGCACAAATGCCCGCTCTAACATCCTCGGATGCGGAACAATAAGCTTCTCTGTTTCAATATTTTCTTGGTTAAAAGTCAGAATGTCAAGGTCTACTGTCCGCGGACCCCATTTTATTTCCCTCTTTCTCCCAAGATTCAGTTCTATTTTTAAACATTTAGCTAATAATTCATGAGCATCCAAATCAGTGATAACCTTAATCACCATATTTAAAAATAAATCCTGATCTTCATAGCCGACCGGATCTGTTTCATAAATAGAGGAGAAAGTTACCAACCTAGTTACCGAATCACTGGTTAAAAGTTTGATTGCTCTCGTTATATTATCATAACGGTTTCCTACGTTCGAGCCAAGGGCAATAAATGCTGTGTTTTCCACTTTTTATCTTCTCCTTGTAATTTCTACGGCAACGGACTTATAATGGCCAGGAATCGGCGGGTCTGGTTTGATGACTTTTACCGTGACCTCTGATACGAGCGGGAATCCCGTCAGGACACTTCCGGCAATTTTCTCTGCCACAGCTTCAACAAGCTTATATGGCTTTCCTTCGACAATTTCTTTGCACACTTCATACAGCTCGCCATAATTGACAGAGTGTTCTATTTCATCGGATTCCCCTGCCTTTTTCAAATCAACAGAAACGGCTAAATCGACAGCAAATCTTTGACCTAGTCGAGTTTCTTCCGGAAAAACACCATGGTAGCCGTAAAACTCCATCCCATTTACGTATATTTTATCCAATGATTTCACCCTTCCCCATCATAGCATCCATCATTTTTGCCATTCTGCTCATTTCCTTAACATCATGAATGCGGATGATCTGACAGCCCTTTTGAATCCCATAACAAACGGTTGCACCTGTTCCTTCCATTCTCTCTTCAACTGGAAGATTTAATGCCTGGCCAATCATTGTTTTACGTGATGTCCCTAATAGAACGGGATACCCGAGCATTACCAGTTTATCTAAGTTTTGCATCATGAGCAGGTTCTCTTGATAGTCCTTGGCAAATCCGATACCGGGATCGAGGATAATATTATTATCGATGACTCCGGCTTGTTTAACAATGGCGATGCTTTCATATAGGTCATTGAAGACATCTCTTACGAATACACGATAGTTTCGATTATGACGGTTATGCATTAAGATGATGGGGACATTGTACTCCGCGGCAACGCTTCCCATCTTTTCATCCGCTTTCGCTCCCCAAATATCATTAATGATATGGGCACCTGCTTCAATCGCTTGCTTCGCTACTTCTGCTTTATATGTATCAATCGATATTGGGATTTGAACATGGCGGGAAATAGCCTTGATAATTGGAATTACGCGTTCGAGCTCTTCTTCTACAGAAACAGCAGCAAAGCCGGGACGTGTGGATTCACCGCCGATATCAATGATGTCCGCCCCGTTCGCTGCCATCTCCTTCGCCCGCTTTACTGCAGTTTCGATTTGATTATATTCGCCGCCATCCGAAAAGGAATCTGGCGTGGCATTTAAAATGCCCATCACAATTGTTTTTTTCGTAAAATCCAATGTATATGGGCCGCATTGAATCTGTTCTTGAGTTGATTTCATTCCGATTCCCCCTTCGCTTGTTTTCACTCATTTATCATACATGAAGCTTTTATTAATTTCCAAAACTAATATAGGTTCTATGCCACCATTTACTATGAAAACTTATTCAGAGATACATTCTGCCAATAAAGGCGGTGTGAGCAGAGCAGCGCTTCGCCCAATTCGAAGCGGTAATCGTATAATCTCCACTAAATTTGGATTTACTGATTCGTTTTTGCGGCGCTCCGCCCCTTTTCCACATAAAAATAGAGGCGTTGGCAATCGCCAACGCCTCCAATTTGTTTCTATTCCACATCATACTGATAAAGCAGTGTGCTTAAATAGCGTTCTCCGTTATCAGGAATAATTGCAAGCACTTTTTTGCCTTTTCCTAATTCCTTTGCAACTTTTAATGCTGCATAAATTGCTGCCCCTGAAGAAATTCCGCCTAGAATCCCTTCTTCTTTTGCGGCACGGCGGGAGGCTTCGAATGCTTCTTCTGTTCCCACCTGGATAATTTCATCATAGATATTTGTATTTAAGGTGTCAGGGATAAATCCTGCGCCAAGACCTTGAAGCTTATGCGGGCCTGGTTTTCCGCCGGAAAGAACTGCTGAATCCGTTGGCTCGACTGCATAAATTTTAACATCCGGGAATTTTTCACGGAGCACACTGCCGGCCCCTGAAATTGTTCCGCCTGTTCCGATTCCTGATACAAATGCATCCAGCTGATCCATTTGTTCTACAATTTCCTTTCCTGTTGTTCTACGATGAACCTCAGGATTGGCTTTATTCTTAAATTGCTGAGGCAGAAAATAGCCGTGTTCTTTGACAAGTTCTTCCGCTTTAGCAATAGCACCTTTCATACCCTCTGGTCCAGGTGTCAACACTAGCTCAGCCCCGTAAGCGCGAAGCAGATTTCGTCTCTCTAAACTCATGGTCTCTGGCATAACAAACACGGCCTTATACCCCTTTGCCGCCGCAATCATTGCCAGGCCGATGCCCGTATTTCCGCTTGTTGGTTCAATAATTGTATCAACCCCAGGCTTGATTAATCCCTGGTCCTCAGCAGCTTCAATCATCGCTAAGGCAATCCGATCCTTGACACTGCTCCCCGGGTTAAAATATTCAAGCTTTAAATAAACCTCTGCACTGTTTTCATCTGTCAATCTATTTAGCTTAACAATTGGAGTCTGGCCGACTAATTCAGCCACTGAATTTGCAACACGCATTACAAGCACCCCTATTCCGAGTATTTTGATTGGATTTATATTGAATTTACCAGTTTTATACTTGTTTTGTCAATCTTTTTGCATCGTGATTTCTTATTTTTTTGACTGTGTTAAAAGGGAATGTTGATTTCCGTTCCAGGCGCTTCGCGTTCCGCGGGGCGGGCGGTGAGCCTCCTCGGCGCTAAAGCGCCTGCGGGGTCTCACCTGTCCCGCTGCTCCCGCAGGAGTCTCGCGCCTTCCACTCCAATCAACATTGTGCTCAAAATTAACAATATTCTTTAAACTTCCATTTTATAAAAAAAAGCACAGAAATTTCCTGCGCTTTTAGTTTGCCTTTTTATTACTGTCGTAAAACCAGTCCACCTTTGCTTCATCCCAAAAAGTTGAGGCTGAGACGGGTGTTTTGATTTGCTCAAGGGCAATTTGCCGGCGAATTTGCTCTTTAACATCATCGTAACTATATTTTTTCCCGCTTATTTTCGCTTCAAGCTTCAGTAAGGCATATCCTTGTTCCACCTTGAACGGCTTACTATAAGCTCCAGTCTTTAGTTTTTTAGCGGTTTCGATATACTGCTCCGGGTAACGTTCATCCTCTTCGCTAATATAGCCTATATCTCCGCCTTCATTAGCTGAAAACTCTTCAATAGAACGTTCCATTGCTAACGCAGCAAAACTTGAACCATTCGCTAACTCCTTTGAAGCCTTTTCTGCCTCTCCCTTGGTTTTAACAATGATATGGGATAGATGGTAAGTGACCGGTACATCGAAAAGCGTTTTGTTTTTATCATAATAGCTTTTCAACTCTTTATTCGAAACTACGACATCTCTTGTCAAAAGTTCCTCTAATAGAAGGCTCTGCCGAATTTGTTCCTTCCATTGTTTCTCATTCTTATGGTTCTTTTGGCTAAAAGAATTAGAGGTGGCTTGGAGCATTCTAAATTCCCGTTCAACCTCTTGGTCAGATACTTTTATATGATATTTTGCCGCTATTTCGTTAACGACCATTTGATCAATCATTTCTTTTAATATGTCTTTTCCGTATCTGGATTCTAATTCATTCAGCCAATCCTGTCTTGAAATTGCCTTTTTTCCCACCGTTGCCACTGCCTCTTCATTGCTCATGGTTCCGCTTGTCTCACTCGCCTTTGAAAGGAAAAAAGCGACAGTCAGGCAATTAACCATAATAAGAGCGGCAATAACCATCCAAAGCTGCTTCCTCGCCAACCTCTTCACCCCTAACAAAACTCATATGGCGTCACACGCCACTATTTACCATGGAAAATAAATTCAGAGAACCAGTATTAGTCACCTAATAAAGGCGGTGTGAGCAGAGCATGGATTCACTTTATCGAAAGTATAAAATGTATATTACTAGCTAAACTTGTCTATACTGATTCGTTTTTGCGGCGCTCCGCCCCTTTTCCATATCAAAGGATTATTTGGCATCCTTTTTCAGTGCTTCTAATTCTTCCTTCGAAAAATGATATTTCTCATTGCAGAAGTGGCAATGTGCCTCGGCCTGTCCATCTTCTTCAATCATCGCATTTATTTCCGCAGCGCCTAAGCCAACAATGGCATTAGCAAAGCGCTCTTTAGAGCAGTTACACTCAAATTGTACCGGCATTGTTTCTAATACCTTTACATTTTCTTTTCCAAAAAGTTCTTCTAAGATTTCCTCAGGTGTTAGGCCTTGTTCAATTAATGTAGAGATGGGGGCAATCGTTTGTAAACGTTCCTCCATTTTGGCAATAACGGGTTCTTCAGTGCCTGGCATTAATTGAAAAATAAACCCGCCTGCCGCCAAAATTGTATCGTCAGGGTTAACTAACACACCGACACCAACCGATGAAGGTACCTGTTCCGATGTCGCAAAATAATAGGTGAAGTCCTCTCCTAATTCTCCTGAAACAAGTGGAACCTGGCCAGAGAAAAAGTTGCGGAGCCCTACATCCTTGACGACTGACAGCAAGCCATCGGTGCCAACCGCGCGGCGGACATCAAGCTTGCCATGCTCGTTTGATTCAAAATCAACCTCTGGATTGGTCACATAGCCGCGGACTTCGCCTTTGGCATTACTGTCGACAACAATTTGCCCGATTGGCCCGCCGCCGTTTATTTTAATTGTAAGCTTGTCCTCACCCTTAAGCATCGCACCCATCATCACCCCTGCGGTCACCGCACGGCCAAGCGCGGCTGAAGCTGTCCGCCATGTGCGGTGCCGACGCTGCGCCTCACTCACTGTTTCTGTCGTCCTTACTGCATAAGCGCGTATATTTCCATCATAGGCTAGTGCTTTCACTAGATAATCCTTCATAAAATGACCCCTTTTCAGCTGCTAAGAAAGCATAAAATATTGGCTTTGAGAATTGTCCAGCTCAGCCCCCAACGGCTGCTGGACTTCCGCTTTTCTTATCTTATCCGATATTTCGTTTATAGATGAGCTGTAATCCTTTTAACGTTAAAAATGGATCGACCACATCAATAATCGTTGATTCCTGGGCAATTAACGGGGCCAGCCCGCCTGTTGCAATAACCGTTGGCTTCTTCCCGCTCTGTTCCATCATCCGCCTTACGATGCCCTCAACTTGTCCTACATATCCATAGACAATCCCCGCCTGCATAGCGGCCACCGTATTTTTCCCGATTACCCCTTCAGGGCGGGCAATTTCAATTCGCGGCAGTTTTGCCGCTTTAGAGTATAGCGCCTCTGTCGAGATACCTACACCAGGTGCAATCGCTCCACCCATATATTGCCGCTCCTCATTCACATAACAATAGGTGGTTGCTGTCCCAAAATCGACAATAATCAGCGGACTTCCATAATCTTGAATCGCCGCTACAGCGTTAACAATCCGATCTGCTCCAACTTCCCTTGGATTTTCATATTTAATATTCAGTCCTGTTTTTATCCCAGGTCCGACAATAAGCGGCTTAACATGGAAGTACTTCTGGCACATTCTTTCTAACGCAAACATGATTGGCGGAACAACTGAAGAAATAATAATGCCGTTAATATCGGAAAAAGAAAGACCTGAATGGTCAAACAACGCTTTTATGCTCATGCCAAACTCATCTTCTGTGCGGTTTCGGCTTGTTTCCACCCGCCAATGATATTTAAGTTTATCACCTTGATAAACACCTAAGACAATATTGGTATTTCCCACATCAAATACGAAAATCAAAGCTATCACTCACTTTATCGATTTTTCTTTTCTACACTGAAAACATAATAACATAAATCGTATATTGATGATAAAGAAAACTTGCCGATTGGCGAGCCGGCAGGCGGTTCATGAAGCATAGCAGCCCATTCCTGATGAAAAAGTTTACTTTCCTATCGAAAAAAAGAGTGCTTCGGTTCGAAGCACTCTTTTCGCAATTTACTTGTAATCAATGTCATCAGGTGGGGTATCTAGGAAAGATTTCTCCTCTTTCGCTTCCTCATCCTTTTTAGTATTAATGTTAACCTTCATATCCCCTGGCTTTTTAGGTCCAATTTTTACAGATTCTAAGGTAACAGAAGAATCAGGCATATGACCGTGGTCAACCAAGTATTTGATTTGTTCGGCAACAAGTGTTTCTACCTCAAGAAGTGTCTTAGCAATCAAATCAAGCTTGTCACGATTCTCAGTCAGAATCTTTCTTGCCTTTTCATAACATTCTTTAATAATTCTTTGAATTTCGAGATCAATCTCGTAGGCAATTGCATCGGAATAATTTTGTTCATTGTGAATGTCACGGCCTAAGAAAACCTGACCGCCTGAACCTTGACCGAACTGAAGCGGTCCAAGCTTATCGCTCATCCCATATTCAGTTACCATCTTGCGGGCAATACCTGTAGCCCGCTGGAAGTCGTTGTGGGCACCCGTACTAACTTCACCAAAAACAATTTCTTCAGCGACACGTCCACCCAATAATCCGGTAATTTTATCAAGCAATTCCGGCTTTGTCATAAAGTAGCGGTCTTCTCTAGGAAGCATGACGGCATAGCCGCCTGCTTGCCCCCGGGGAACAATCGTTACTTTGTGGACCATATCTGCTTCATCGAGCACTAATCCGATAACGGTATGACCGCCCTCGTGGAAAGCTACGATATTCCGTTCTTTTTCGGAAATAACCCGGCTCTTCTTTGCTGGACCAGCAATGACGCGGTCTGTTGCTTCATCGATATCTTCCATATCGATTTTCTTCTTACTGCTTCGGGCTGCAACAAGTGCGGCCTCATTCAATAAATTCTCTAGATCAGCACCTGAGAAACCAGGTGTACGCATCGCAATATTTTTTAAATTTACTGATTCATCTAACGGTTTATTGCGCGCATGGACTTTTAGTACTGCCTCACGCCCAATTACATCTGGACGATCAACGGTAATTTGACGGTCAAAACGGCCAGGACGTAATAATGCAGGGTCAAGAATATCTGCACGGTTCGTTGCTGCAATGATAATGATTCCCTCATTCGCACCAAAACCATCCATCTCAACTAAAAGTTGATTCAACGTTTGTTCACGCTCATCGTGTCCGCCGCCGAGTCCGGCTCCGCGCTGACGTCCGACAGCATCAATTTCATCAATAAAAATAATACATGGTGCATTTTTCTTTGCATTTTCAAATAAATCACGAACACGCGAAGCACCGACCCCAACAAACATTTCGACAAAGTCAGAACCGCTTATTGAGAAGAAAGGAACTCCCGCTTCACCTGCTGTTGCCCGGGCAAGTAATGTTTTACCAGTCCCTGGAGGTCCCACTAAGAGAACTCCCTTTGGAATACGGGCACCTAATTCAGCGAATTTACGAGGGTCTTTAAGGAACTCAACGACCTCAACTAATTCAGCCTTTTCCTCATCCGCACCGGCAACATCTCTAAAACGAACCTTTTTCTTATCATCGTTATAAAGCTTTGCCTTCGATTTACCAAAGTTCATCACACGGCTGCCGCCGCCTTGAGCTTGGTTTAATAAGAAGAAGAATAAAATAAAGATAATCACGAACGGAATAATTGAAGTAAAGAACGTTACCCAGCCGCTAGTTTCCTTTGCTGGCATTACTTCCACTTTTGAATCAGCTGCATCAATTCGTGCAAGAATTTTCTCGCTGTTTGGAATATAGGTTATAAATTTCTTGTCTTTTGCATTGAGCTCACCGCGAACTTCATACACTCCTCGTTCAGGCTGCATCGAAAATGTTTTCACTTCACCATTTTCTAATTGCTTAACGAACTTATCATAGGAAATGTGATCGGTCGGTTCATTACTCCCATTAAAGAAACTAACCACGCCAATAATAACTAAAAATATTAATAAATAAAAGATGGTATTACGGAAAATCCGATTCATCTCTTACCTCCTCCCGCGGGTAAAAACTATATTAAATAGTATCATAGAAAATCTTACTAATTCAAGGAATTGCTCTCAATTATTGGCATCATTCGTTTGCTTATACAAATCGAAGGGAAAACCAATCCATTTAGCTATTCCTTATTGATTATTGCTATAAACCTCAGGTTTTAAAACACCAATATATGGGAGGTTTCGGTATTTCTCGATATAATCCAATCCATAACCGACAACAAACTCATCTGGGACGATGAATCCAACATAATCTGCTTTAATTCCACTCTTTCTTCCGGTAGGCTTATCAAGTAAGGTAACAATCTTGATGGATTTTGCCTTCCGGTAACGGAATAAATCGACTAAATAACTGAGCGTCAGACCGCTGTCAATTATATCCTCGATAATTAATATGTCCCTTCCTTCTACTGATGTATCCAGGTCCTTGAGGATTTTCACCTCTCCTGATGATACAAACCCGGTGCCGTAGCTGGAAACATCCATAAAATCCATTTCAAGATAGCAATCCATCCGTTTTAATAAATCGGCCATAAAGGGCATCGCGCCTTTTAGCACGCCAATGGCAAGCGGAAAGCGATCTTTGTATTCTTCTGTTAACTCAGCTGCTAACACTTTTATCTTCTCTTGAATTTCCTCTTCTGAAACTAACACCTTTTCAATATCCTGCTTCATCATAAATGTGCCTCCTAGAAGATTGTTACTTATCATAAGTAAGTAGTATATATTGTTCTGTGGATGTATCAATACCTTCAAAAGAAGATTTTTTTAAACCTGGAAGCCAAATAATGCAATCCGTTTTGTCCGTAATAACAGGCCATTGATCTCGGTCCTGAACAGGAACCTTCTGATCAATAAAAATATCCTTTAACTTTTTCGACCCTTGCATCCCCTTCAATGTCATTCGATCGCCTTTATTCCTTGTACGAATGATAATCGGCCACTGAATACTGCAAGCCTTAAACAAGGCTGTGTATTGGTGTGTATCAGGGATTTCCTTATCTAAATAATCGATTCGGATACTCCCTCCTGTTGGCAAGACAATACTCCCTGGCTCGTTTATTTCAAAAAGGTATTTTTCCCCCACAGTGGAAGTAAAAAGGAAAGACAGCTGTGAATAGGAGCGAATAACTTTTAAACCATTGGGAAAATCAAGTTCACCTGAAGGTTCACGATGATGAATTAAGAAAAATACTTGATCAATATGTATCGCCGAAAGAGAAGAAGGTTTTTCTTTGTAAAGATAGTTTAATATTAGTTGAATCCCTCTCCTTTGTAAAGGTAAAGGCATTTCAAGAAATCTTTTAATGTCAAGAGTAATTTTACTCTCTTCTCTTTTTATCATTACTGTTTCCATTCGCTTTTCAGTTAACTCATGTAGAAAGTCCTCATCGGTCTGGAGCTCTTCGCTAAACCGTTGAAAATGCTCGTGAACACGGCTGTTTTCCATTTTTAAAAAAGGGAGAACCTGTTTGCGAAATCGATTTCTACTATAAATATTCTTCTCATTGCTTGGGTCTATTCTTGGGCTAAGATGGTGGTGTCGACAATATTGCTGTAGCTCATCCTTTGTCAAACTTAAAAATGGGCGGAAAATAACACCTGTATAAAAAGGGCGGGAAAATGGGATTCCTGCTCTCGCTTTTCCACTGCTTCCTCTCGTTAACCTCATGAGAATGGTCTCAATTTGATCGTCACCATGATGGCCAAGAGCTAAGTAGCGGCAGTCATACTTTTCCATTACTTTCTGGTAAAATTGATATCTTACCTCTCGTGCTGCAATTTGCGAACTTTTCCCGGTTGTTTCCAATATTTCAGGTACGTTGACCCGCACCATTTCAAAGGGAATATCAAGCTGTTCACAAATATCTTTGACAAACATGGCATCCTCATAAGACTCCTGACCGCGAAACATATGGTCCACATGGGCAGCAATAATGGATAGATTCCTTTTAACTTTTTCCCCCTGCAGATAGTAAAGCAGTGCTAAAGAATCCGGTCCTCCTGAAACTCCAACGACAATTTTCTTATTATCAAGCAGAAATGAGTGGTGCTTTAAAAGGGCCTCAACCTTTGTTTCCAACATATGATTACACGTTCCTTAAACATAAGTATTTACCTAAAAAATTTTAGAATACCAATAGCTTACCACTAACCCCAATTAGCTATCAAAATATTGGCATGCTTAATGAACTAGAAATTTTTTCATTTTCATCTTTTATATACGGACAAAGTAATAAATAGTTTCACGAATTAAAGCAATTTATTAAAAGTATACAAGGCATATAAAATGCCTAGAACCAAAGCTATAATGAAAAATTCTGTCCAGCCGCTCTTTTTCTTCTTTTTTCGGTAGGTCTGCCTTGTCATTGGCTTGCCAGCCTTCGAAACTTTTACTTGCCCTTTTACTGAGGAGCCGCTGTCAGCAGTTTTGGGCTGTAAAGAAGGGCCTGAAATTGGTTTATCCACCATTACGTCTAATAATTCAGCCCTCATTTGCTTTGCATTGCTGTAATGTCCCTTTAGGGCTTTTACGATTGCCTTTTCAAATTTCAATAGTTCCGGCTTTTGCCGAATTGCTTCTTTTAACTGTAACATACCCCCGGAAGTTTTCTTAAATCGTTTTGGATAGGCAGAGTTAATCATGATCATGGCAGCAGCAAATAAATCATAGGACGGCTCTGCCTTTCGTGAACCTAACCCCCAATAGCCGCGGTCATAAAACTCAGTGAATTCCTTAATCGCCCTTCCCTGCATCGTTGTTCCTCCGACATCAATACATCTGATTTTCGGCGGCGGTCCTGTGACAATTAAGTTCTCAGGCTTTAAATCACCAAAAACCCAGCCGTTTTCATGGAGCACCTCTAGATCACTAAGCAGCTGCAAAAATAACACGAGCGTCCAGGATTTTCCCCTTTGATGTAAAAAGGAAAGGAAGTCAGGGCCCTGAATATATTCCATGACATAGAAGGAAATAAGCGGTCCCCCCTGTTTACATTGCCAATCATCGACATCAAGCAAAGAAGGTCCGAGGGTTTGGGACCCCTGGACCTTTGCAAAGGATTTCAGAACATTTACCTCTGAGGTGATGGACATCCCATTATCACTCATTTTCAATGCTACTTGAGAATGCTTGTGTTTGGCAAGGTACACCACCCCGTTTGCCCCATACCCTAGTTCTTTTACAATCGTATAGTTATTTCCATGCCATTTTCCAGAAATGATGGTCCCAGGACGAAGATTATATTGATTCTTCAAAGTATGATTCATCATCACGTGAAAGCAGGCTCCTTATTGATTGTTTTTGGCTGAATGAGGAAAGCGCCGTCCGTAATGCCGGCCCTGTTGGGGTAATTCCCCCAGTCGACAGCTGCGAAAAGATACTTGTCAAAGATTGTAGCTTCGGGGTCCAATCCAGCAATTTTTCGACATCATTCTTTTTCCCGGGAAATACGTAAACTGAAAATTGGTTCTCTCCGCTTCGGGCGTTTAAGCTTAGAGAGAGGTCAAGCAGTGCCTCCTTAACGGTGGGAAGCTTATGTTTCATGCTTGCACTCGTATCGACAAGAATCAACACTTCTAATTCGACAGTTTCCCCTAATTCATCGACAACCTCCATGACTTCGCCGCGTTTGTCTGGCGGCAGGTCTTCCATCGTTTGCGAACGTCCTAAAATTTGCTGTAATTGACTATTTACCACACCTTGAATCGTTTGGTTCATCGCTTTCCGAGTTACCATTTGCACCGTTTGCGAGAGTGCTTCAGCATAAACAATCTGACTGACACCGCCGCCGGACATGGCAATCCCTTCTATTTCCGTCATTCCCTTTTCATCTATAATATCCTTCTCAGTGACACCAATAACATTGACCGTAATTCCCTGTTCCTTCGCGAGTGCAGCCATAGCAATTGGATCTTCTCCTTGATTCGAACAGCCATCTGTTATCAATAAGATTTGCCGAATTTTCCCTGTATACATAACCTTCTCCCTCCACGTAACGTATTGCTACCATTTTCGACGGGATTAAAGTGATTTATACATATATTAAGATGGTTTCGTCCAATATAAGCAGTTACGCATTACGCTTTAATTTATTGACAGGGATTGACGCCCATTTCGGGGTATTATGTTTTATTTTTGCCACCGTTACAGTCATATCGTCATCAATAATATCCGATTTCGAACGAATGACCTCCTCTAAGATTAAATCAGCAATTTCCTGTGGGTCATCTGTTTCTAATTCTAATAATTTCCGCTTCATCCATAAATCATAATTCTCCACATGGTTTGGCCCCTCAAACACCCCATCACTCATCATGACTAAAAGATCGCCGGCTTTTAATTGTTCGCTGACGACATCGACTTCAAATTCCTGAAGAATCCCGATTGGCAGGTTGCTGGCTTGGATTTTAATGATCTTTTTACCTCGTTTAATGAAGCTTGGTGTTGAACCAATTTTCAGGAATTTTGCCGAAGCATTTTTCAAATCAATCATTGCCAAATCTAACGTAGAAAAAATTTCATCTGTTGTTCGAAGGGAAAGAATAGAATTTATTGATTTAATCGCTGTCCGCTCTTCAATCCCTGATTGGAGTATTTTTTGTAAAAGCATTAGTGTTTCATTACTTTCATAATGGGCTCTTTCGCCGTTTCCCATGCCATCACTAATGGCAATCGCATACTTGCCCAAACCAAGTTCAATGGTTGAATAGCTGTCACCCGAAACCAAACCTCCATCTTTAGCCGCATGGGCTGCCCCCGTTTCCACCGTAAACGCCTTCGATGATCGGAAGGTGACGTGACAAAAAGCATTCGGAAAGGTTGCGCATTCCTCCTTGTTAACTACAATTGTTTCCCCAAGGATGTCAGACAGCATCGGGGCAATTAATTTCTCACATTCCCCATGGCCATTACAAAATGGCACCGACATCTCAATATCGACATTTCCCTGATCAAGACTATAAATTTCCACCTGTTCAATATGAATCCCAAACCCTTGCACCGCCTCGATAATTTGCTCCTCCTGTTTGTGATGATTTTCCCTTTCCCGTTGAATCTCCTTCGCGAAATTATCCATTACTTCAGAAACTCCTAATAATTGATCAGCAACAAGCCTCCGGCTCTCCTGAACCTGTTTCTTTAATTTTTGATTGGCCTGGAAAAAGGTTAATTGCTGGCCTATCGTTTCATATACTTTTTTCGAACGTGTACAAAGCTTTTCCCAGTCTCTTGATAATTTAGTAGAGACTGTACCATCATTTTGATCCATTTCGTGAATAATTTCCTCCATATAGGCATAGGTTGTATTAAAATTCTTTGCCCAGCATTGTTCCTTCTTAAAGCATGTTTGGCACGTTTTTTCCGTTACATTACTCATAAAGTAATCCATTTCCCGGTCATTTTCAGCTTCATCCGGGATGACTTCCATTTTGGAAAAGCTTTTTGAAAGGGCATGAAACACACTTGAAAATTGCGAAACCCGTTGTGCCGTTACGTCACGCATTTTCCTCATATATTTTTGCTGCTCGGCTGTGTATTCCGGTGTACCAGGTATATACTTTGCTAGTCTAGAGGTAAGAGCTTGTGGTGTTAAGAGGAATAAGAAAACAGCAGCAGTTGACTCTAATACAGTTTTCAATAACGAGCCTCCCCCTTCCCCATACATTCCGATGAGGAGGGTGGCAATAAATAGGCCAATGGAAACACCGACTTTCTTCCCTTCCTTCAGTAATCCGCCGAGGACACCTGAGAAGGCTAGTAAACTCATATGGTAGAAGCTTGATACGCTTGCAAGGCTGAAAATCAACCCAGTCACCACTCCTACAGTAGAGCCGACTGTTGCTCCGGCAATAAAGGCAAATACCAACACTAAGTAGCGCGACATAATATGTTCAAGCGACAAATCATACACTTGCCAGCCAATGGTGCCCGTCATAATCGAAGCGAGCATAATGATTAGGCAGACGATTTCTTCTGTTTTTAACAGCTGTCTGCGCTTATTCAAGGTTAATAAAGGAATACTTTGTAAAAAAATTAGCGTCAAAATGAAGGCAAGGCTTGCCTGGACACCGACCATTAATAAATCATATAGAACCAATTGCTGTGATAGAATAAACGCTTCACCCAGTTTTCCAATACCGAGGATAATCCCGACAAAAAAAGGCAGTGCTCTCATTTCATTTGTCAGCCACTTTTGACTGATCCGGAAAATGACCAAAAAGAAAATTGTAATTGAGAACGTAAAGGCGGCATTTGCAAGTGACAAGGTTGCTGCTCCGACAACTAGTCCGATTAGGGCTAGCGGTGCCCGCTCTCTTCTGATTAAATAGACAGAGGCAAAAAAAGGAAGGCAGAACGGGGTCAGCTTTGCCAGGATTAAGGCTCGTCCCAGTAAAAATCCCACGAATAACAAAAGATAACCCTTTTTTATAAAAAAGGACTCGAGCAGCGCATGGAATTTCCCGAGTCCACTCCCCAAGGCCGATTTCGAAGAATGAAGGTTAACTTTCCCAACCGGTTCTATGAAACTTGCATTTGTCTTTTCCATAATCACACTCCCTATTATTCATCATTGTTGATCATTATAAAATTAAAAGACTTAAAAGTTTGTCAAAATAGTGAACAAGTTAAAATAATCGTTCGACGCTTTTCACTATAATCATTCAAATAATCATAACTACATTTATTTATGTCGATTTTGGTGCTTTGGAAACGACAAAAAAGACAAGCCCGCTAAGGACCTGTCTTACTATAAGATATTTAGTGAAACCTGCTTTATCCGACAACAATTAAGCAGCAAGTTAACCCCGTCTAGCTCCTCTTCCTCCACGCTTGGACTCTGTGTTGCGCTTTAAGGAAGATAAACGATCTTCACTATCTTTTAAAAATTTAGCCATTTTTGATTCAAAGTTTTCTGGTCTAGGATTATTGCGATCGTTTGACCTGCCTTGACGTGGGCGTTGTGAGTGGGATCTTTGCGGGGCTTCGGGTCTATCCTTTGCCTTTTTAATGGATAGGCCAATTTTCCCGTCCTTCTCAACATTGATGACTTTAACCTCAACTTGGTCGCCAACCTTAAGATGATCGTTAATATCCTTGACATAGTTGTCAGCAACCTCACTGATGTGGACGAGTCCTGTTGAGCCCTCCGGCAGCTCCACGAACGCTCCGAAATTTGTAATCCCTGTTACCTTTCCCTGTAACTTGCTGCCTACTTCAATTGACATAAAAAGAATGTTCCTCCTTAAAATAATAAAAAATCAATCTTACTCTATATTATACAGAAAGTAAAAATTCAGTGTCAATATGACTAAACAATGGTTCATTTTTCCTTCTTTGTTTCCGGAATATTAAAGATAATTTCATTTTCCCCAGAGAAAAAAATTTCTTTTCTCGCAAGCTTGGCAATGTATTCATCATCATTTAATTTAATGATATCTTCATTGAGGACTTCCTGCTGCTGTTTTAATTTAGTCAGCTGGGTGTCAAGCTGTTTCTTTTGAGCAATTTTTGCATCAAGTTTAGTGGTTTGGGAAAGATAACTGGAAATCATCAGATACGACAGAAAGCCTGCAAACACCACAAAGAGCGATAGGCGTCTAAGTAATAATTTCCTTTTCCTGGCTGATGCAATTTCTGCATATTCCTGCTGCGCGACATAGGTTGTCTGCATTTTTGACACATTTCTTTTTCGTTCCGCTCCCATTTCCCGTAACCTCCTCACTCTTTTCGTTTTTTCCATCTATCAATCCACTTAATAATAGTATTCCTGATTCCCTGAAAATTTCCTGCTATTTTATTATATAACTTCTCGACGGCTTTTTTAAGACCTTTCGGCAAAAGTTTCCAAAAAATTAATACTATTTTTTGCAATGGGTATACGATAATTTTTAATAGTAATAGTAAAACTTTAAAAACAAATTTGACAAGGGTATAAAGACCCCTGCCAAGTACGAGAATGATGGTAATAACCAGTTGGATTAGACCAAGGATAGGTTTATAAATGAGTAGTTGAAAGGTTTTTTTCAAAAACTTAGTAACGGCAATGATCGTCTCGATTACCATCTCCAATAACTGCAGATAAATCCCTTTAAACAGGCCCTGGTAGGCTGCAAACCCGCATATAAGCGCTATAAATATATAAAACCTTATTTCTCCATTATTAATAATAAATAAAGTGTAAAAAATAAGCACAGCTTGAATGATCCAAAATAATAGGTCATTGCAGAAGACAATCCATGTTTTTCGTTTTGGCCGATTTAAAAACCGTTGGTACGTATCAAACATGGCGCCAAACAACGACCCCATTCCAATCATCGAAAGCATCGTGAGAAATTGTGTCGAAAGGGTCATCGGAATAACTTGCTAAAGAAACCTTTAGCTTTCTCCCCGTGCTGTTCATCCAAGTATTCCAGGTCAAAGATCTTCCCTTTGATGGAGACAATCCCCTTTTCGACATCCAAATTCTTCATCTGCAGGTTTTGTCCTTTGATTGCTAAAAATCCCATTACCGTTTCCAATAAGAATTCCTCATTATCAAAGCTCTCCACCTGTTTAACGCCGGTAATATCGAGAAGCTTCCTTCCTCTCATAATGACATCATGATCCGGAACACTGCTTTTTGTGGTATTACTTTCATAATATTGGCTCATTTTCATCCCTCACAATCATTTGTACAACCTTTATGTAAAATGTATGTGAAGGATGCAGGAAATAGAACTTGCCTAACTTAATGGATTCTCTGATGACCCAAGCTTTTCTTCCTTCAAGATGGTATACATCTCCGCTGCTTCATCTTTGCGGGATGTTTCTTGAATTCGGTCAATTCTTGCTGTAACCCTTCTCTGTCCAAGGCGAATCGTTAATTCATCGCCGACTTTAACGGTGGAACTGGCCTTTGCCTCTTTCCCATTAATTTCAATTCTGCCTTGATCGGATACTTCTTTGGCTAATGTTCTCCGCTTAATTAATCTTGAAACCTTTAAAAACTTATCTAAACGCATGATGATTTCCCCTCTTTTCTACAATCCTTTTCGTTTTGCTTCGTCCCAGTACTGATCGAGCTCTTCAAGCGTATAGTCCTCAAACGGTCTGCCGCTTGCTTTTACATTTTCCTCGATGTATTGGAACCGGCGCATAAACTTTTCATTTGTTTCATAAAGTGCTTCTTCGGGATGGATTTTTAAGAATCGGGCCACATTCACAAAGGCAAATAATAAATCACCAAATTCTTTTTTTGCACGCTCGAAGCCTTCTGCAGTACCATCCAATTCAGCGGTAAATTCATTGAGCTCTTCTTTCACTTTCGCCAAAGCAGGGGTAATCTCCTGCCAATCAAAGCCAACCTTTGCCGCTAATCTTTGCAATTCATAGGCCCTTATCAAATTCGGTAACGACTTTGATACTCCTTCAAGGATGGCTGAAGGTGCTTCTCCTTTTTCCTGTTTCTTAATTTCCTGCCAATTTTGCAAGACTTCTTCACTATTCGCGGCAATAACATTTCCGAACACATGGGGATGCCTGCGAATCATTTTTGCCGACACACCTTCAATCACATCATCAATGGAAAAATACCCATCATCTTCGCCAATTTGCGCATGAAGCAGCACCTGAAGCAGGACATCTCCCAGTTCTTCAATTAAGTGATCAATATCTTCACTGTCAATCGCGTCAATGACTTCGTACGTTTCTTCGATTAAGTACTTTTTTAATGACTCATGGGTTTGTTCCTTATCCCACGGGCAGCCGTTTGGACCCCTTAATTCAGCGATAATCGCGCGCAGCTTCGAAAAATTTTTCAATAAAATTTCTTCTTCTGTCACTGGCGGGACAAAGACCGAAGTAAGGTTATTGATTGAAACATTCCGGTCCAATTCATACAATGGCAGTTTTTCGATGTGCTCCTGTTTACTTCCTGCTGCCGTTACGATATACACCTGATAATCATCCGGTAATTTCTCCATTAACGTTAGCTTTACGTTTGATGCCACGAACTGGTCGTATACCTGGCTAATGATGATATGCTGGTCGATTTGCAGCTGGGAGGCTGTGAGCGCTGTGCCATCGAGCAATTGAAACCCTTCAACCGGGTCGATTTTCAATGAAGCAAACAGGGCATCAAGAAAGCTTTGCCCGCCGCCAATGATAATTTCCACATCTTCCTTTGGTCCGTATTCCAAAAGGAGCTGCACTGTCTGCTCGGCAACGAGTGGGTGTCCCGGAACAGCGTAAATCACCGCTTCCGTTTGGGCTAGTTTCAATAATGTTTGGGCGATTTCCTCATATACGGCTTCAAATTGATCGTATTTTTCATACACGCTGTCAAAAGAGGTATAGGATAGTCCTTCTTTTTCGAGTTCAGAAATGACCGGATGTTCTTTCGTTCTTAAAAACAGTTGCGGCGCGTGAAGCAATTTCTTATAAATGCCAACCGGGAGCTGCTCAAGGTCGCCTGCTCCTAACCCGACGATTTCGATTTTTTTCACCATAATTTAATCTCTGTCCTTTCGTGGGAGTAAATGAAGTAATTTGCTTCCAAATGGGAAAAGCCCCAATTCTTCTTCAAGAAATACGTTCCCCCTGATGATAATTACTAAAAAGATGACGCCGCCGAGCGAAACAGCAGTTAACGATTGCACCGCCGCTCCTAGCCGCTCTGACCCAATTGTGGCAACAAGATGATTCGTTAAAAATAAATAGCCTTTTAAAAACAAAACCATCGTGATCGCCGCTGTTAGGACTATCCTTAAAAAACGGGATGGAAACAGCGGGATTGCGATTATTTTTTTAAATTTTAGCAATAGAAAAACTGTGACCAATCCTAATGCAAGAAGCGAAGATATCGCCGCCCCCATCGTTCCGAATAATGGAATGAAGACCATGTTAAAAAAATATTTCAACGGAAAGGTGATTACCACTGCTACTGCAGGATAAAGCAGACTTCCGAGTCCCTGCATAATCGCGATGATTGTTGCAATTATCGAGGTAAATAGAATAACAAAACCAAGGACCCCTAATACCGCTGAACCGTTGACATTTTCGAACAGCATCACATTGGTAGGCTCGATAATCGCCCATAAACCCGCTGAAGCTCCAAGTCCAATCACGATGCTTACCTTAACCGCTACTTGAATTTTATGATTTAAGAATTCCGGTTTTGCCGCTAATCGCTCGCGGCTTATGAGCGGTACAAGCGTTAATGACATCGAGGCTGCAGCAACTGTTCCTAATTGGATTAATGGCTGGCCGCGGTCGAATACCCCCTTTAAACTTTTAGCGAGATCCTGTTCCGTACCGTTTGCTACAAGTAAGGAGTATAAATTTAACGAATCCACTAGCTGCATAAAGATCATTAGCATTCCGCTTAAACAAATGAACAGTCCTTGAAAAGTGAGCATTTTTACAATCCGTTTCACTTCCAACGAGTTATTTTGCAACATCCCCCTGCTTGGAGCCATTACATTCCATTCTTTACGTTTCCGGACGAACATAAACAAAATGAGGCTGGCAATCATACTCCCGGTAATCGAGCCAACCATCGCCCCGCCGCCGACAAAATAAAGGGAATAGCCTTTTTCCATGAAAAGCGAAGCTAGAAAAATAATCGTCAAGACACGAATGATTTGTTCCCCGACTTGTGATAACGCCGTCGGGGCCATTTCGCCTATCGCTTGGTAATACCCTCTAAGTAGGGCAACAAACGGAAAGATTAAAAATACAATTGAAACAACCCTTAATAATATCGCCAATTGCGGGTCCTTCATCCAGCCTGCAATTTGTCCAGCACCGCCATAGAGAATGAGGAAACACAGGATGCCGATAATCTGTAAATAAACAAAGGATACGAAAAGAAGCAGGCGGGATTTTTCATCATCCCCGTTCTCCTTTTGTTCTGCGTATAGCTTCGAAATCACCACTGGGAAGCCTGTGGTCGACAGGACAATCGCCAACCCATAGAACGGATATACTTGCTGATATATATAAAAACCAATATCCCCTACGATGTTTTGAAAAGGAATACGATAAAACGCACTTAATATTTTCGTAAGAAGTGCGGCAATTGTTAAAATAAACGCGCCTTTGAACAACGCAGTTGAATGATTCACGGATTTCATTGCTTCACCTACTAACTAAACTAGAGGTAATTATAGCATAGTGGGGGTTTTAATGGATAATGGAGAACGGGCAAAACGGGCTCTAATATGGATGATTGGATACCTTTTCTCCAATTTTTTGGGCGGAGCGGGCTCCAATAAGACCGGTTGGATACCTTTTCTCCGAGTTTTCAGGCGGAAAGGGCTCCAATAAGGGTGATTGGATACCTTTTACCCGTGTTTTCGGGCGAAACGGGCTCCAATAAGGGTGATTGGATACCTTTTACCCGTGTTTTCAGGCGGAGCGGGCTCCAATAAGACACAATGGACCATTTCACTGTATTTTTATCGGGAATGTCCATTACTTTTTGTAAATAATTTAATTACAAAATTTTAGACTTTCTCTTATCAACCGTTATGACTTGATTTCCTTCGAAAAAGGCATTATGAACCACTCTTATGAACCGTTGGGACTTGATTTCCTTTCAAAAGGGCTTTATAAATCACTCTCATGAACCATTATGACTTGATTTCCTTCGAAAAGGGCATTATGAACCACTCTTATGAACCGTTATGACTTGATTTCCTTTCAAAAGGGCTTTATAAATCACTCTCATGAACCGTTATGACTTTAATTTCCTTCAAAAAGGCTTTATGAACTGCTCTCATGAACCATTATGACTTGATTTCCTTCGAAAAGGGCTTTATGAACTGCTCTTATGGTTATACTCATGGGCCAATCATGAGGACAGAATGAGTGCTTTTTCCGGGAGAATCAACAAAGTTTTCCTAGCTACTAGGAATTTGTTATATCAATTCATCCCTTTGATCCATTTTGTAAAATTAATTTACTTTTCCAAATATTTTATTATATAATTATCTCTGTGGTAAGAATTACCTTTTGGAGGAGGGGTACAGGATGTTTTCGAAAAAGTCAGCGCTTATTTTAATGATCAATAACCTGTACATTCCTACAAGTCTACCATTCTATTCCTAACGAAACGGTAAATAGCCGCTTTGTGACCAAAAGACCTTGTAGCTGCAGGGTCTTTTATTTTTTCCTAAGCTGTGTTAAAGAACATTGTTGAATTTGACCACAATGTTGATTGGAGTGGAAGGCGCGAGACTCCTGCGGGAGCAGCGGGACAGGTGAGACCCCGCAGGCGCGCAATTCGCCGAGGAGGCTCACCGCCCGCCCCGCAGAAAGCGAAGCGCCTGGAACGGAAATCAACATTCACCTTTAACACAGCCTTTTCCTAAATTACGAAAGGGGGTTTTTAGCATGATCATTTTTCAGTTAACTAATTTTTCAAACGTTGAGGTAATCGAGGATGGTTAGTGAAAAAATACGAAATGGATGAGGAGTTAACAAATGAAAATCGTAGAGTATCGTCATGATTTAGCTGAAAAGGTCGCCGATATGTGGAATCATAGCCGTGAAGGATGGGGCGGCGGAAATGATATTTCGACCGCTGAGAGTGTCCGGCAGCAGGAAGAAAATTCAATTAATCTAAATACTTATTTAGCAATGGATGAAAATGGTGTCGCCGGATATTGCGGTGTCAGTGAGTACCGTGAGGATAGCGGTGCGCTCTACATCCCATTGCTTAACGTACGCGAAGAATACCAAGGGAAAAAGATTGGCAAGCAGCTGGTGCTGAAGGCAGTCGAACGAACCATTGAGCTGGGCTGGCAGAGACTCGACCTCTATACTTGGGGTGGCAATATAAAGGCCGTTCCCTTGTATAAAAAATGCGGATTCTTCTGGGAGAACCGCGATGACACCGTTCATCTAATGAACTTTATCCCCTCGGTCCTCACCACAGAGGCAGTCCAAGGCTTTTTTGAAAAAGCGGATTGGTACCATGACCGCAAAATGGAAATTGAAGTGAAGCCCGATGGCAGGAAAGAAAGCGGCTTTGATTTCTATGAGTATAAGTGGGAGAAGGATGGGCAGCGGCT
Source organism: Neobacillus sp. NPDC093127 (assembly GCF_044754175.1). Lineage (NCBI taxonomy): Bacteria > Bacillati > Bacillota > Bacilli > Caryophanales > Bacillaceae > Neobacillus > Neobacillus sp. NPDC093127. The sequence goes on along the minus strand of NZ_JBIVOP010000031.1, from coordinate 32,456 downwards.
GCGGATGGAATATGAACGAAAAGGCCGTGGGCTAAGATTGATTGAGACTGACGAATATTTAATCTCTGCCTCAATTGAACAGCAGGACCTGATCTTCGGTGCAGAATACCCGATTCAATTCAAGATAGAAAACAAAACAAATGAGCCATTAACTATTGCGATTGAAGGGTTCGACGATCAAAATATCCACTTTGATTTTGGGAAGCAGCTGACAGTGATGGACTCAGAGATTGTTGAAGGCAGATTCTTTGTTGGTGAAATTACGGAAGAACAAAATATTTGGCGCACCCACCCAACCGTGGCCGCTAAAGTGACAATCAATGGGAAAGAAGCGACCTTCAAGCTTGGTATTAATAGCAAATACCCCGCCAAGGTAACGGCGAAAATTCCAAATGAACTGCCCTTTCTTGAGAGCGACTCAGAGCTCTATTTAGAGTTGGAGAATCACTTCAATGAAGAAGTGCAATTCTCGTTTACGTGGCCAAAAGCGCACTTTATTGATTTCGCAGATGAGCAGGTTCAAATTATGCTGGGAGCAAAAGAACGGAAACTTCTCCCGATTCCTTACCGCTTAACGGAATACGGCTTTTATCAGCAGCCACTTCAAATAAAAGCAGTAAAAAAATCAGGTGAAACGATTTATTTTTCCAAAAAAATTGGCTTAGCGTTTTACGGGATGAGCGCCAAATTGACCGGAGAATGTGACGACTATTGGCATGCTTATAACGGACTCGCTCATGTGTACTTAAGTAAATTTGATAACCGCCTTTATTTTGGACGCGCCGGGTCCGCTGAAGAGGAAATACCTTTCTTTTTCTATCCGAAGCTTGGTAAACCTTTTTCGAGCGAATTCTCGAAAAAGCGGCCCGATCACATTGAATTTTTTGAAGAAAAAGGGGCGCTTTGTCTGAAGGCTGTGTATCATTCGCAGTCATTCCCGGACCTGCAGCTGCACTCGATTGCCAAGGTGTATGCCGAAGGATTGATGGAGCATCATTATCAAATTCATAATCTTGCCGATGCGGCTTTGATGCAGGAAATTTGGCTGAATGACAGTCATAATTTCGTCCAGTCCATGTACGGTTCCGTTTTTCCTTATGATGGACAGATGATTGAAGTCAATGAATTGAAGGACGGAATGATTCAGTATTGGCAAAGTGAAAAACTGGATGAGAATTGGATTTTCAAGCGCGATTCTGCTCTTCCTAGCGGGATTTGCTGGAGCAGTGAGACAAAAGTTCAATTTGAACATTGGTTCTTATTCTTTGAACACAAACTTGGGGTGATTCCGGCCAAGGGGGTGGCAAAGACACAACCGACTTATCTTTCAATGGGCGCATTTCCGACCTGGGAGGCTTTCAGGAGGTTTGCACTTAAAAAAGTTCATGCTGTTGAGACGGCAACCGCTCAACCGGCACAATTTTACCCAGAGAATCATAATCCGTTTGTTCAAGGGCAGACATCAGTTCATTATAAAGATGTAAGGCTGGCTCATTTGGACGGAGAAGTCAGCATTCAAGTGGATGGCCAGGAATCCGAACAGAAACAACATCTTTCCGAAAAAGATGCAAAAAGGGAAGCCGTTTTTCCACTTCACTTCGAGGGCGGGTCAAGGGTAAAGCTGCTCAAGCTCAATGCCGACCTGAAATTGGAGCAATCTTCGCTGCGCTCTCTTATCATTTGCACAGACAATACGGCGATTCAAACTGAGCAATATGTCCAAGATGGGGTCCCCGTGTATGAGGTTGATAATGGGCTTGTCAGCATTAAAGCGGCTCCGGACTTTTTCCCTGCCCTCTATTCGTTAACCTATAAGGGGCACGAGTGGCTCGATACGTCCTTCCCTGCACTTATGCCTAAATCGTGGTGGAATCCTTGGGCCGGCGGAATTCGCAATGCATTATTAAACATATCCAGCAATTCCCTTGTAAAAGAGGAACGGTCGGCGGGGTTTGTTACCATCACCGATAACAAAGGAAATCGCTGGACGGGTATTAAGCTCCAGGTTCAAATTTTACAGCATGAATCCTTTAAAGGACTTATCTACAATCAATATTATTTACTGCAGCCGGGTGCACCAGTGATGTGCCATACAACCGAAATTCTGCAAGATACCAATCAGTATTTTAAGAATGAAGGCTGGTATAGCCAAGCTGCTTTTAAAAATGTGGAAAATAGCTGGGTCGAGTATTATCCAAGTCAGAAAGCGTATTTTGGAAAAGGTGAGATGGAAATCGATGTGAAACAAAGCTTCATCATTGGCCATGAAGCTGCTCCAGAAAAACTGCAGGTCATCTCTGATTATCAGGCCAGGAAATCGGAACTTTATCTAAATAAAGAAGTAGCCCATCATACGGTCTTTTCAAAGCTGTCTTTACAACATGGGGAAACTTATTGGACGGCACCGATCTTCTATCTCTTTAATGGTGAGAAGGTTCCTGAAGATGCGCTCCAAGATATAAAAAATATTCGCTTTAACGGTGCTGGCAATTGAAAGGAGACGTGTGAGTGATGCGAATTATTGATGCCCATATGCATTTTTCCAATATTTCAAGCTTTAAGGAGACTGCCAGTAATTTATCGAAGCTGGATTATTCATCCGAAGGTTTATGGCAGGAGTATCGCGATGCGGACGTTGTGCTTGGAATTGCCATGGGATTAACAGAAACCAAAGCGGACGGCTTCCCCGATTATGAGACGGCAACGCCGATGGGCCTTGATTTAGATGCTCAGCTTCCCGCAAACATCTGTTATTGTCCTGGGATTAACCCGTATAGATTAGGCGCTCAAGAATTGGCGGCACTTGAGGAGCTGCTTGTGAAACCGGAGGTCGTCGGGATAAAAATTTATCTTGGCTACTATCCGTTCTATGCTTATGACGAGGTCTACAGTCCCGTTTATGAGCTGGCGATTAAATATGGACTGCCGGTTGTGTTTCATACGGGCGATACGTATTCCGAACGCGGCCTGCTGAAATACGCCCACCCGCTAACCCTTGATGAAGTTGCGGTAAAATATCGCGAGATTAATTTCATGATGGCGCACTTTGGCGACCCGTGGGTCCTTGATGGTGCTGAGGTTTTATATAAGAATCGCAATATGTATGCAGACTTATCTGGGCTCCTTGTCGGTACAAGGGACGATTTGCAGAAAAAGCTGGAGTCACCTTATTTCTTTAACCATCTGAAACATGCGCTGGCCTTTACCGATGATTACTCGAAGTTTCTGTTTGGTACGGACTGGCCATTAGTTCAAGTGCAGCCCTATATTGATTTGATGAAGGAGCTCATTCCCAGGGAAGCGCATGAAGACCTGTTTTTTAATAATGCGGTAAAGCTGTTTCCTAAAATTAAGCGATTTATAGACTATGGGACTAAGATTTAAAAAAGGGATTTGGAGTTTACATCGGAATAAGGATTTTTTAGTGGAGAATTGGTTTTTCCAAAATTAACGGCCAGTAAGAGGCCGTTTTTTTTGGTTTTTTATTGACTATCCAACTTCGAAAAAATCCTTTGGCTACTTTTGAGGTGGTTTTGGCTACTTTTCAGGGGGTTTTGGCTATTTTTCAAGGGGTTTTGGCTAATTAGACATTTATTGGAAAATCCAAAGGACTTAAAAGAACCAACCCTCTTCCTTTAAACAAAAAAAGACAGCCGCGGCTGTCTTTTTTAGTTATGATTCCATTTGTCGTGCTAGGAACCCCGCGGCTGTTTCTACCGCTTTTTGTTCTACTTCACCTAGGGTTCCTTCTTTAGAATAGATAATTACAGCTCCGATTGGGTCGCCATTTGCAATAATCGGCCCAATGGTATAGGAAGATACACTCTCATCATTTCCATCGGCTAAAGCAATATCTGCCTGCTGGGTATGGAGAACCGAGTTCCGTTCTTCCATTGTTTTTTCCACTAAATCGCTGATACTTTTATTTAAATAATCCTTCTTAGAACTGCCTGCTAAAGCAATATACGTATCTCGATCACAAATTAATACCGGGTTTCCGAGGCTGTCAAATAGGGCTTCCGCATACTCCTTGGCAAAATCGCTTAATTCGCTTATTGGTGAATACTTCTTTAAAATGACTTCCCCGTCTCGATCAACAAAAATCTCTAACGGATCCCCTTCGCGGATACGCAGTGTTCTGCGTATTTCTTTGGGAATGACAACGCGACCCAAATCATCAATTCGACGAACTATTCCAGTTGCTTTCATCCAATGTTGCCTCACTTTCATCTGATGATTTTTCAACTTGGTGGTTGACTTTGTTTCCTAATAATGAAATAACCACCAACTTTGAACTTAGTATCTTTCAACTGGAAAGTTCTATACACATTCGGAATATTTTTTCACAAATAAAGTAAATAGTCTAACAAATGGAAGAAAGCCCACTGTTTAAAAATAATCATCTTTTATTTCACGGAATTTTCCTTATCCCTTTTAGCCAGCGGGATTCCTTTAATCATTTCAAGAACAATATGGAGCCATTGTGTTGTCCGGTACTCCTTATTATTAATCACAATTTTGAGCCTTGACCCTTCCATTCCCGGATTTACATTCCGGCCAAATTGACTGCCGAGGCGGAAGATTTTGCTGCCATCAATGGTCTTCGTCACTTCTTCACTGATAAAAATAGTAACCTCTTGTTTAACCTGCTTAATTTGTTCTACACCATTAGTTAGTGCATACACTTTCATTTCGGCAATCTGGAACAAATAAGAAACTTCGTCAGGATACTCGCCAAAACGGTCCTGCATTTCCGACTGCAGCTCGGCAATATCCTCGAGTGAAACCGCGCCCCTAAACCGCTTATACATCTCAATTTTTTGATGTCCGTCCTTAATATAGGTGTCGGGGATATAAGCATCAATCTCAAGGTCAATTTCAACCGACTTTTTCACTACAGCAACTCCGAGGTCTCCTTTTCGTTCTTCAATCGCTTCTTTAAGCATTTGCGAATAAAGGTCAAAACCGACAGAGTCAATAAAGCCATGCTGCTGGGCGCCTAATAAATTTCCTGCTCCGCGGATTGACAAATCACGCATCGCAATCTTAAATCCAGAACCTAATTCAGTAAACTCTTTAATCGCCTGCAGACGTTTTTCAGCGACCTCTGTTAACACTTTGTCCTTGCGGTAGGTGAAATAGGCGTAAGCGACACGATTTGACCTTCCTACACGGCCGCGGAGCTGATAAAGCTGGGATAGTCCCATACGGTCCGCATCAAAAACAATCAATGTATTAACGTTCGGAATATCGACACCGGTTTCAATAATCGTTGTGCTTACGAGAACATCATATTCTCCGGCCAGGAAGCTAATCATGACCGATTCCAATTCATTTTCAGACATCTGCCCATGGGCGCAGATCACGCGGGCATCGGGGACGAGCATGGAAATTTCCTCTGCTTTGCGTTCAATATCTTCTACCCTATTATATAAAAAGTAGACTTGTCCGTCGCGGGCAAGCTCCCGCTCAATCGCTTCCCGCACCAAAGATCCATTGTATTCCATCACATACGTCTGCACCGGAAAACGATTCTCTGGCGGCGTCTCGATAACCGATAAATCGCGGACACCAAGCATCGACATATGAAGTGTTCTTGGGATTGGTGTTGCCGTTAAGGTTAGGACATCTACATTCGTCTTTAATTTTTTTATTTTTTCCTTATGGGTAACCCCGAACCGCTGCTCTTCATCGACAATCAATAGTCCTAAATCGCGGTAAACAATATCCTTCGAGAGTAAGCGGTGTGTCCCCACTACAATATCGACCGTCCCTGCTTTTAAGCCTTTGGTTGTTTCTGTTTGCTGCTTCTTTGAACGGAAGCGGCTTAACAGGCCAATATTAATCGGATAGTCTTGGAATCTCTCCCTTAGTGTTTCATAATGCTGCTGGGCCAAAATGGTTGTCGGTACTAGAAGCGCTACCTGCTTTCCGTCCGCAATCGCCTTGAAGGCAGCCCGAATCGCGACCTCTGTCTTTCCATAACCAACATCGCCACAGAGCAGTCGGTCCATTGGCCGAGGCCGTTCCATATCCTTTTTAATTTCGTGGATGGAGCGAAGCTGGTCGTCCGTTTCCTGGTAGGCAAAGGAGGTTTCAAACTCCCTTTGCATATCCCCATCAGGAGAATAGGCAAAGCCTGTGGCTGATTCACGCTCGGCATACAATTTGATTAAATCGTCAGCAATATCCTGAACGGATGATTCGACCTTCTTCTTCACCTTTTTCCAATCAGTACCGCCAAGTTTATAAACCTTTGGCTCTTTTCCTTCTGAACCAACATACTTCATCACAAGGTCAATTTGTTCAACAGGAACATACAGTTTATCTGTACCCTGATAACGGATATGGAGATAATCTTTATGGACTCCGTTAATGACAAGGGTTTCAATCCCTAGATATTTTCCAATTCCATGATTGACGTGAACAACATGATCGCCTATCCGCAGCTCCGAGTAGCTCTTAATTCGTTCCGCATTTGATAGCTTCTGCCGGCTGGCAGGCTTTTTCATACGTTTACTAAATAATTCTTCCTCAGTGATGACAGCTATTTTTTGGATGGAAAGTTCGAAGCCCGTATGCAGACTGCCTTTCATAATCTGAACTTTACCGGGTAAAAGCTGCTGGCCGCCCTTTAAAATACTGCTGTCGATTTCATAGTCCTCTAGGACACGTTCTAACTTTTTTACCCGATCTTCGTCCGGTCCTAAAAATAAAATAGAATAATTGCCCTTCTTCCACCTGTCAATTTCGGCCTTTAAAAGATGCATTTGTCCGTGGAAGTTTTGCATTTGCTTACAAGAAATATTAATAATATTTTGTGGACTTGTATTGGCGACATGCCGTAGAAACAAGGACATATAAAGAAGCGGAAATTCTCTTTTTTGCAAGAGCATTGGCAGGTCATGGGAAATATGGAGGTCATGAATGATTTCTCCGCCGCCAAGTAAACTTGTATACCATTCTGCTTCCTCTTTAACAAGCGAATCATTCATCTCTTGAACCCTGCTGATTTCGTCAATAAACACGAGACCATTACTCGGCAGATAGTCTAGTAAACTATGAGGCCGGTCGTAGGCCAAGGATAAGTATTTGTAGACCTGGTCAGGCTTTTGGCCATTTTTCAACTGCTCAAGCTCATGGCTGATATTTTGCGTCAGCAGTATTTTTGCCTTCTCATCCTTTAATTTTCGAAGACTATTTGCTAAGCCATCTTCAAGTTTCCCAATGATCCGGCTATAATTCTCATCTTCCAAGAGGATTTCGGTTGCTGGTCCAATCGAAATCTTAGTAATCTTTTCTTTGGAACGCTGGTCATCGAGAGAGAAATAACGAATCGATTCAACCTCTGTGTCAAATAATTCAATTCTTAGCGGATTAGCCTCCGTTAGCGGATAAATATCGATAATTCCGCCCCTGACACTAAATTCCCCCGGAGTTGTGACCATCTCTGACCGTACGTAGCCCATTTTGACAAATGTATATAAGGTTTTATCAATATCGATATCTTCCCCTACTGTTAACGGCAGCTGGTATTGTTTCCACAGGGACTTAGGAGGAATAATTTTCTTTAAACCGGCAATCGGAACAATTAAAATCCCTTGTTTTTGCTTACTCCAGTGGTTTAAAGCCTCGATTCTTTGTGCCTTTAATTCCGGACTTGCAATACTTAGCTCAGCTGCAATTAATTCATTAGCTGGAAAAAGAAAAACTTCCTTGTCACTTAATAGATTGACAATATCATCATAGAGTTTTTGAGCTTGTAATAGATTGTGGGTAACCAGGATGATTGGCCGTTTCATTTGTTCGTAAATAGAAGCAATTAACACCGTCCTAGACGAACCGGATAAGCCGGCAATCAGCTGTTCCTTTAACCCTTCTTCCACTCCCGCAATAATGGAGTGAACATCTTCCTGCATTAAAAATAATGACTTTAAACCATTCAACCTTTATCCTCCTTCCTCAAACGCAATATGTAAGCTCCTTATTCAAATCCTGAAGCTAGACAATTAGTTAAGTATAATGTAAATAGAAAAACGCTTTGGAGTTCAGTCCAAAGCTGGTTGGTTAATGAATAAGGAAATCATATTGGTGGTATTCGGGATTCCGTTCTAACGCCTCCTGGCAGTCTTCGCAAATGGCGGTAATGTGGATGTCGCCGGCTGCGTCATACGCCACCATTTCTTGTCTTTCTTGGTCGGTTAGTTTATGAAGACCAAGGGTTTCTGAATGGATGGATGCTTTATCAATGGAACCAAGGTTCGTACCACAATGTCGACAATGGTAATGGATGGCCACGACTATCCCTCCCTAATCTATGATTCCTTACTAGTATTAACCATAGCGGAAGAAGTTATTCACCTAATTTTACCTGCTTCATCGTTTGAATCCTACCATTTAGTTTTTCTTTATTGTATGAAAGAAATGCTTGTATCATGAACAATTACTGATTATATTCATTCATTACTTGCAGGAATGGTTTCTCCAGCCAGACTGTGCAGGCCTCAGCACTCTTACTTACAGCTTCCTGTGTGAGAACCCCTTCCTCTTTGCGAAACCGTCCAAGAACATAATCAGGTACGCTTATCGTCCCCGGCGCCGGGCGGTCAATGCCAATCCTAATTCGGTTAAATTGCTGGGTGCCAAGATGAGCAACAGTTGACTTGATTCCATTATGGCCGCCAGGACTTCCTTTTTGCCGGAGCCTGATTTTCCCGACCGGCAGATCCAGATCATCATAAATAACAAGTAAATCTTCCATATCGATTTGATAATAATCCATAACTGCTCTGATGGATTCCCCAGATAAATTCATGTACGTGAGCGGCTTCAGCAACAGCACCTTTTCTCCGTTGTAAACACCAACCCCATACAAGCCCTTAAATTTAGACTGTGTAAGCGGAATGCTCCATCGGCTTGCTAAGGCGTCAATGACGGCAAAACCGATGTTGTGCCGCGTCTGTTCATATTGTTTTCCGGGGTTGCCTAATCCAACGATTAATTTCATTCCAGCTCCCCCTGCCTCATGTGGTTTAACCGCCCTGTTAAAGATTTTTCGAAACATTGTTTTTCTCCCATTATTAAAAGTAATCCAGCTGGCAATGCGCTAAAAGACGTAACCTTAAGTAGGTTACGTCCGCTTTCTATTCACCCAACTGGAGTTGTTTCTCTGCCTTCTTCATTATCAGGGTGGCCTTCTTCCTGTTGTTCCCCTGAGTTAATTTCCTCTTCCTGTCTTGGCGGAAGAATCGATGCAACAACTTCCTCTTCCTCATGGTTGATGGTAAAAGAACCTTGATAAAGTATATCTGCAATGGTTAGTGTTTCTCCAACCTGCAAGTTCGATATATCCGCTTCGATTTGCTGCGGAATATTGTCCGGGGTAGAAGTAATCGATAGCTCGTGAACGGGCTGTTGCAGGACGCCGCCGTCTTTAACCCCGGCAGCCTCACCAACGAGGACAAGCCGGACATTGACATTAATCTTCGAGGATTTGTTTACCGCCAGAAAATCAACATGAATGATTTCCTTTTTGATAAAATCCTCTTGAAAATCAGTCAGTACCACATCTTGCTTGTTCCCATCAACATCAAGGGAAATGACACCATTTCTTCCGACATCCCTTATCGTCTTTGTTAAATCGATTGAACTGACAAACACTGGCTTGCTGTCAACCGTTGCACCATAAATTACGGCAGGAATACCGCCGTTGTCTCTGATTTTCTTTAACGCGGAACGACGTAATTCCTTCCGCTCCTTTGCTTGTAAAACCGTACTCATCTGTTTAGTCACCTTCCTATTTAAACTATCAATATAAAATTGCCCTAAAACAGGAAGGTCTAAACATTTTTTTAATCAAATAACGTACTTACTGACTGTTCTTCGTGGACGCGGATAATCGCTTCGCCAATTAATGGTGCGACCGATAAATGAATAATTTTATCCGTCTTTTTCTCTTCCGGAAGTTGAATAGAGTTCGTGACAACTAATTCTTTTATTTTTGAGTTTTGAATTCTTTCTATCGCTGGACCTGATAATACTGGATGTGTACAGCAAGCATATACTTCTGCCGCCCCATTTTCTACTAAGGCATTGGCAGCAAGTGTAATCGTTCCTGCCGTATCGATAATATCATCAATCAGGATGGCTACTTTTCCTTCAATGTTACCAACGATATTCATCACTTCCGCCACATTCGGTCTTGGACGGCGTTTGTCAATTATCGCAATGGGTGCTTTTAAGCGTTCTGCCATTTTCCTTGCTCTTGTTACCCCGCCATGATCTGGAGAAACAATCACAATATCACCATTCAATTCTTTGTTTTTAAAATACTCCGATAAAATTGGCACACCCATCAGGTGATCAATTGGAATATCAAAGAATCCTTGAATTTGCGGCGCATGCAAATCTAGACAGATTACACGGGTTGCCCCGGCAGTCTCAAGCAGGTTTGCCATCAATTTAGCCGTAATCGGTTCACGGGCACGTGCCTTACGGTCCTGACGGGCATAGCCATAGTAAGGCATAACAATGTTAATTGTTTTCGCAGAGGCTCTTTTTAAGGCATCAATCATGATTAACAATTCCATAATATTGTCATTTACAGGTAAGCTGGTCGATTGAATCACATACACGTCACAGCCGCGGATACTTTCTTCAATATTAATCTGGATTTCTCCATCGCTAAACTTTGAGACGGAACATTTTCCAAGTTCCACGCCGATAAACTTAGCAATTTCTTGTGCAAGAGGAATATTCGAATTTAAACTGAATACCTTTAAGTTCGGATCTAAATATTGATTAGACATGTGTGCCCTCCAATTATCTTTGCTTATTTCTTTAAATTAAGCTTTTGAACGTAATTTTCCTTATTGACTTGCTGTGCACGGGCAATAGACAAAGCTTCGCTTGGTACATTCTTTGTAATTGTAGAACCAGCAGCCACATATGATCCCTTCCCAATTGTAACAGGGGCAACTAGATTGGAGTTACAGCCGATAAAGACACCATCTTCAATTTTTGTTAAGAATTTATTTTTACCGTCGTAATTCACTGTAATGGAACCGCAGCCGATGTTGACATCACTGCCAACCTCAGCGTCACCAATATAACTTAGATGTGAGGCTTTACTTCCGTTTCCGAACACAGCCTTCTTGATTTCAACGAAGTTGCCAATTTTCACCTCATCATGAATGGTTGAATCCGGTCTGATGTGGGCGAATGGCCCGATGTTGACATGGGCGCCAATTAAGCTTTTATGGACTACCGATTGCCGGACAACCGTTTCATTGCCAATTTCACAAGAATCAATTTCTGAGTTAGGACCAATTTTACAGTCGGAACCAATCATTGTTTTACCTTTTATCATTGTTCCCGGATAGATAACGGTATCCTGTCCAATTTCAACATCGGTGTCTATGTATGTGTTTTGGGGGTCAATAATGGTCACCCCATTACGCATATGGGCTTCATTCGTCCGGTTCCGCATGATTCGCTCTGCTTCCGCCAAGGCCACCCTGTCATTGATTCCTAATGTTTCTGCAAAATCTTTTGTTTGGAAGGCTGTGACCACTTCACCTTGTTTTTTGAGAATTTCAATAACATCCGGTAAATAGTATTCGCCTTGAACATTATCATTAGAAACATTTCTTAATGCCTGAAATAAAGCTTGGTTATCAAAGCAATAGGTTCCGGTATTGATTTCATTTATCTTCCGTTCTGCATCTGTTGCATCTTTATGCTCAACAATTTTTTCAACAAGACCATTTTCATTGCGAATGATTCGGCCATAGCCTGTCGGATCATCTAGTGTTGAAGTAAGGATGGTAGCTTTTGCCTTTAATTCTTCGTGATGTTTAAAAAGGGCTTCCATCGTATCCGCTGTTATTAAAGGAGTATCCCCGCAAACAACAATGGTTACGCCTTCTTTTTCTTCAAGCATGACCGCAGCCTGCATGACCGCATGAGCCGTGCCCAGCTGTTTTTCCTGTAATGCATAGTGACTGCTTGAGCCCAATTGGGCTTGCACCATTTCAGCCCCATGGCCAATAATGGTTACCGTTTCTTGAATTGTAAGCTTCCCTATTTGATCAACGACATGCTGAACCATTGGTTTGCCGCAAACTGGGTGTAATACTTTATACAACTTAGATTTCATCCGCGTCCCTTGTCCTGCAGCCAAAATCACAGCATAACGATTATGCATGTTCAGTCCTCCAATTTAACCTTTTTATCCATTAAAAATATTAACGTAAATAGCTCCTCTTTTCAAGGAATGAACAACAAGTGGTTAATTTTATAATATTATGTAGATTTAGGGGGAAAAGCGAAAGGAAACAACATAGTGTGTCATAGAGGTTTTTTCAAAAATAAAAAAGAGCCTTCTGGAGAAGAAAGGCCCTAGTTGTTAAAATCCTCAGGAAGCTCCGGCTTCTTCAAATTCTACTTCCAATTCACCTAAACGATGGTACTCCGCCAAAACAGCTTCTTGGATTTTGCCGCGTGTTCCTGAATTGATTGGATGCGCAATGTCACGAAATTCTCCATCTGGAGTACGTTTACTTGGCATAGCTACAAATAAACCGTTGTTTCCGTCGATAACACGAATGTCATGGACAACAAATTCATTGTCTAATGTAATGGATGCAATCGCTCTCATCCTTCCATCCGTGTTAACCCGGCGTAATCTTACGTCAGTTACTTCCATGTGCTCACACCCTTTATTGTTAGATAAAATGCTAAATAATTAAATTCAACATTTTACTCAGGAATCCTTCTTTATATTCAAAATATTTTAGAAAAATTACGACAAATTAGTGAACTTTTGTAAAAAACGGCATTTCACTGACAAGATTAGGTAGAATAGTCCTTGTTTTTCAGATTGGCTGTGATAAAAGTGAATGTTGATTTCCGTTCCAGGCGCTTCGCTTTCCGCGGGGCGGGCGCCTTCCACTCCAATCAACATGTGCTCAAAATCAACAATGTGCTTTAACACAGCCTTTAGATTAAAGATGTCTGTTTACTTTACTAATGCAACAACTTCAATTTCAACTAACGCATCTTTTGGCAGTCGGGCGACCTCTACACAGGAGCGGGCTGGTTTATGTACATTGAAATATTCACCGTATACTTCATTTACCGCAGTAAAATCATTCATATCTTTGATAAAGACAGTTGCTTTTATAACGGTTTCTAAGGAAGCTCCTGCTTCGCTTAGGACAGCCTGCAAATTTTGAAAAACCTGATGGGTTTGGACTTTAATATCTCCAGCAGCCATCGTTCCTTCAACTGTTAACGGAATTTGCCCGGAGCTATAAAATAGATTATTCACTACGATTCCTTGTGAATAAGGCCCAATCGCAGCTGGTGCTTGATTTGTTTGAATTGCTTTCATATTAACCCCTCCAAATGTTGAGATAATTTCCCGCTTGGACATTAATCTTCTTCGCTTTTACATCTATGTCTGACAGCTGAACGAGCGATAAATATTCATCCACCAACCGTTCCTGAATTTTTTCATCTTCTACTAGGACCGCAATACCAGCCAAATGGGAATTAAATTCTTCCAGCATGCTGATCATCCCCATTACCGTTCCGCCAGCCTTCATAAAATCATCGACAATCAGAACACGGGAGTCCTGTTTCATACTCTTTTTCGAGAGGACCATCGTTTGAATCCTCTTGGCTGAACCGGACACGTAATTAATGCTAACTGTTGGCCCCTCGGTGACTTTATTATCCCTCCGCACAATCACAACAGGGACATTCAGTTGACTTGCGACCGCATAGGCAAGGGGAATCCCTTTTGTCGCCACGGTCATGACCATATCAATTTTGGCTTCAGCATAGGCGGAGGCAATGATGCGCCCGGCCTTTTGCACTACCTGAGGGTCTCCTAAAATATCGGTTAAATATAAATAGCCGCCAGGTAACAGCCTTTCGGGATTGGCAATTAATTCACACAACTCATCAACAAAAGGTGCTGCCTTTTCTTGGCTTACTTTAACGACGAATTTGACACCGCCGGCAGCCCCTGGGACGGTATGCAGGGTTCCGATTCCCCTTTGTTCAAAGGTTTCCTTCACAATCGCTAAATCTTCGCTAATGGAAGACTTGGCTGACGAATAACGCTCAGCAAAAACCGTAAGCGGTACTAGCTGACGCGGATGATCCAGTAAATAATTCGTCATATCAATCAAACGTTCACTACGGCGAAACTTCATATCTGGCCTCCAAAACCGAATGTTTAACTCGATAGTAGCATTATTGTACGTCTTTAATCAAGAGTGTGCCGCTCTCCAAGTAAGCGAACAGCGAATACTTGATCACAGAAGCCTCTTAATCCATTATAGATGCGGTGCATTCTCGAATCATGCTGGACAATTCCGAATACTGTTGGTCCACTGCCGCTCATCAGGACCGCATCTGCTCCAAAGCGCTTCATTTGATCTTTTATTTGCGCAACTTCCGGGTGCAGGTTTAAGGTGACATCTTCTAGAACGTTCCCTAGATTTCGGCAAACCTCTTGATAGTTTTGTTGAGTTATTGCCGCAATCATTTCCTTTATGTCCGGATGATTCATACCATTTATATCAAGTCTGCGGTAAACTTCCGCTGTCGATACCCCGATGAAGGGCTTGGCAAGAATCACCCAGCATGTCGGCGGTGCAGGCAGCTCAGTGATGAGTTCCCCTCTCCCCTTTGCCAACGCTGTCCCTCCGTAGACACAAAAGGAAACATCCGATCCGATTTCTGAGCCAAGCTCTGCTAATTCGTCCAAGGTTAAACCGAGGTCCCAAAGCTTATTTAAACCTCTTAAAGTAGCCGCAGCATCACTGCTGCCACCGGCAAGCCCTGCAGCAACAGGAATTACTTTTTCAATCGAAATCATCACGCCCTTTTCCACTTGAAACCGATTCTTTAACAGCTGTGCCGCTTGATAGGCTAAGTTTCGCTGATCATCAGGTACGTAGCGATTATGGGAGAGAATATGTATTTTATCTTGATTTAATAAGGTTAGTTCTACCCGGTCTGCCAAATCAATCGTGGTCATAATCATTTCCACTTCATGGAAGCCATCGGAACGTTTATGTAAAACATCTAATGCCAAATTTATTTTGGCTGGTGCCTTGACTAAAAGCTTCACTACGTCCACCTACTTCTGTATAATCCAATTTCCGAAAATCCACATTTTGTCCTATTTTACCACAAAACGATAAATGTAAGACGTTAGATATGATATATCCTAACAATTTTATTATTTTATCATATGGAAAAGGGGTGAATTGGCGTAAAAATGAACAATTTAAGGCCAGAGAGAGATCTCCCTGGCCAAGCTGTGGTATCGATTTGTTTAAATAAAAAGCGGAAGTGCCTTTTCTAGTACTTACTACTTCGGGTTCTGATTGCTCAGCTGTTTTTCCGCAAGTTCTATGGCACGCTTTACCATATTCCCTGCATCCCTTGCCCGGATACCGCCCCATCCCTCTTTTTGAACGACGTCATAGAAACCAAGCTCTTTAGCAAGTTCTTCTTTAAACCGATTGGACATAATCCCTCTTCTTCTGCCCATCTAAACAACCCCTTTCATACCACAGCATTCTTAGTATGAGATAAAGGGGAATTTTCATCATACCAATAAAAGGGCTTTTACAGAATAGCAAAAGGCAGTAAACGTTATGTTTACTGCCTTTTGCTTATATACTAACTTAAAGCTACATGTCCTGCTGCTGATTCGTCGTAGAAGGTAATTTGCACTGTTTCTGTTAATACATCCGCATAGCTGTAAGAAACACGCTCGAATGAATTTTCATCTTGATCTAATTCAATAACAAAAACAGATGGGTAAGTTTCTGCTAAAACACCGGAACGTTCGATTGTCTTCCTGCGTCCTCCGTTTGCTTTTAGCAATAATCTTTTCCCTAGATTCGTGTCAAGAGCCTTTTTGATATCGGCTAAGGTTTTTGGCATTCGGTCCACCTCACTATGTAAAGTATAACACACTGACATAGTTCTGTCAAACAAAAACATAAATTATATCAGTACTGCAAAAAGATTGTCAACATTTTTTATTCTACTTTTTCTACTAAATTTCAACATTTTTAGTGTTGCCTTATTTAAAATGGATTATGTATGCTAAATTGACAAATCGTCATGACACTCCGCCCCTTTTCCAAAATGCTGTGTTAAAAGTGAATGTTGATTTCCGTTCCAGGCGCTTCGCTTTCCGCGGGGCGGGCGGTGAGCCTCCTCGGCGCTAAAGCGCCTGCGGGGTCTCACCTGTCCCGCTGCTCCCGCAGGAGTCTCGCGCCTTCCACTCCAATCAACATTGTACTCAAAATCAACAATGTGCTTTAACACGGCCTTCCGAAAAGAAATAAGCCTTTGAGTAATTAAAGGCTTATTCCTCCATTTCTTGAATCGGCCGGTAGGGCATCCCGGTGCGTAACACTCCTTTTGTTTCAAGGCCGCCCAGACCCTTATCTCCCGTTAAAGTATTCCGTAAGACATCCCAAACGTTAATTCTCTCCATAAACGGGGTAAAGCTTATTTTTGCGACGATATAGACCGGGTCGAGTGCATGAATATTAATCCTTGATGGTGAACTGGCAAAGTTTGCTCCTGCGTGAATAAGCGATTCAAAATGGGATTGGCAGGCACCAGCAAAGATGACCAGTTGATCTAAATGGGGGACCTTTTTTCGTGCCTCCTTGACCGTCTGCACGAAATGTTTCGAATGGCGATAGGCGTTAATATCTGTCATCTTTCCCTTCGCCTTTGAATAGGCATCATGTCCCGTGATAACGATAATATCTGGGCGATAGTGGTCCATCAATTCACCAATCTTATCAGCCATTTCCTTTTCATTACAGTGGATGCCCAAAACAGGAACGCCAATTTTCTCATACAAAGCCATACATTTTTTCAAATAGGCTGGATCCCCGTCCAAATGGAGAACCTTCCCCGGGATTTGGAAATAACTGCTTGGCTTTACATAGCCGCTGGTGGCATCATATTCCTGCCTGGATTTCAATAAATCCACATCTTGAGTAAACAGCCTTAACGACTGTTCCTCAAGTGTTCTGTATTCCTGTCTCAGCTTCACCCTTTCATTTTGATTAATGACGACCAAATCAGTGTAAGGGGCATCTGCTGCCAGGCGGAAATCCTCACCATAAAGGATGGCAAATTTCTGGCCGTTGATTATGCGTATATCAATAACACGAAATAGAATATCACAGCTATATGATTTTCTACCGACAATATCATTTATGTTTATATCCATCGCCGTCACTCCAATAAGACCAGCAAAAAGGCCTTTCATATAGGGTTTCTCTCATAGGCTATGCAAACAGTGGTGTCCATGTGAAAAAAAAATGAGGCTGTCCAAAAATTCAGGTAAGTGACCTTTGGTAGCCCCCTCTTCTTTAGCTTTATTGGCTGGTTCGATAGGGACTGTTGATTTCCGCTCCAGGCGGCTTCGCTTTCCGCGGGGTGGGCGGTGAGCCTCCTCGGCGTAAACGCCTTCGGGGTCTCACCTGTCCCACTACTCCCGCAGGAGTCTTCGCCGCCTTCCGCTCCAATCAACAGTGCGGTAATTATTAAACTTTCCACTCAACATAAAATAATAAAAACAAAGTGGTGAAGATTAACGGGTTCCGTTTCCTATCACAAACATAAAAAAGTAAGTTAAAATAAAGTGCCAATTTGCATATGAAATTGACACTCATTTTTTATTGGAGTAAAGCCATTTGTGCCTAAATTACATAAAAATTTGTATAGGATAACGCCCCCCTACAATTTTACCCTCAATTTGGTATACAATTTGTCTTACAAAAAATGCTACACAACACATATTAATTTGATATATATGTTAGGATGAAGTGTTAACCTTAATTAAGTAACCAGTAATATTTAAAATAAGCGGAGATTTTTCGGTTAGTGCGCAGATTAGAGCTCGGACTTGGGTATATAAGCGGAGGTATTCCGATTAAGCAAAGCAAAATTTCCTATTCTCACATTTTCCAAGTCAATAGTCGGAATCTTTCCGTCTATTTAAGCTATTTTCAGTGCTATTTCCTAATTAAGAGAAATTTCTCCGCTTATTTATCAAACCATGCTGATTCCCTCATCCGGGTCCGTGAGGTTGGTCAATAAAAAAATGGCTCAGTTTAGTTAACTGAGCCATTTTGTGTTGCAATTCTTTAGGTTATTTTGCCACCCTGTTGATTGGAGCGGAGGGCACTCGACTCCTGCGGGATATAGAGGTCACGGGAGACCCCGCAGGCGCCAAAGCGCCGAGGAGGCTCCCGGACCTCCCCGCGGAAAGCGAGTGCCCGGAGCGGAAATCAACAGGCCCGTTAGCAGGGACAATCCATTAATGAATAATTGCCAAGTATACCCTTTCTCGACAATCTGAGACCCATATAGGGTCTAGTGAAAATAAGGGTATAATTCATCACTTAATCGGCCAAATTCCTCTAAGGAAAGGGTCTCACCTCTTCTTGATGGTTCAATCCCGCACACATTTAGTGCAGCGAGGATATCCTCCTTCTTTTGTTTCCCTTCAGGCAGCTGACTTGTTAAGTTATTGAGTAAAGTTTTTCTCCTTTGAGCAAAGCAAGATTTTGTAATTTGGAAAAAGAAATCTTCATCTTTTACAGTCACAGCCGGCTGCTCCCGTTTTGTCAGTCTGATTACCGCAGAATCGACATTTGGCTGGGGAACAAACACTGTTTTCGGGACAATCATGACCGTTTCTGCTTCTGTATAATATTGGATTGCAATGGAAAGCGAGCCGTATTCCTTCGTCCCAGGCCGGGCTGAAATGCGGTCAGCTACCTCTTTTTGAAGCATACAAACAATCCCTCTAATTGGCAGCTTGTCCTCCAAAAGCTTCATAATGATGGGCGTCGTCACGTAATAAGGTAAATTGGCTACGACCATAACATCGTCAATCCCGCTAAATTCTTCAGCAAATACAGCTTGGACATCCGCTTCTAATACATCTTTATGAATGATGTTCACATTCGGATACGGTGAAAGGGTGTCCTTTAAAATCGGTAATAATCGTTGGTCAATTTCGAAGGCTACGACCTTTTTACTCGTTCGGGCAAGCTGTTCGGTGAGAGCACCAATCCCCGGACCAATTTCAATTGCTCCAGAATTTTCATTCAAATCAGCAAAGCTGACAATTTTTTTTAAGATATTGGTATCAATTAAAAAGTTTTGACCAAGGCTTTTCTTAAAGGAAAAACCGTACTTTTCGAGAATAGCCCTTGTTCTCACAGGGGTAGCGATATCTTTATTCATTTTTTTCCTCCTGACGTACAACGCTTAGTGCTTCCGCAAATTCCTGTCTGCTAATTTGGAACATCATTAAGCGCTTATGCAGTTGTTTTCCATTTGTATAGCCAATTTTTAAAAGCTTACCAAGCATGATTCTTCGGTCTTTTGCTCCTTCGCCGCCGATAAGACCTGCGCTCAGTAAATCTTCCTGCGATATTTCTTCTGAAATTGACTCATGCATGATTTGGGCATCCTTCAAGGCCTCTCTGATTGCCTTAGGACTGGCATGTTCAACGCCAAGACCCTTACCTGTTTTCGCAATCGCCTCTTCTTTCGCTAAAAACGCATGTTTGCAGCCTGAAACACTGGCGGCAATTGTCTTTCTAATTTTTTCACCAGGATAATCCGGGTCTGTGAAAATGATGACACCGCGTATTTCCTGGGCCCGCCTAACCTTTTCAATTGTGGCTTCATTTACTGCAGACCCATTTGTTTCAATGGTATCAGCATCAACAGCCCTTTTGATCGCCGTTGTATCATCTTTTCCTTCAACAACAATAATTTCTTTAATTTTCATGTTAAAGCGAAAGCCTCCGTAACAAAAAATAAAAATTTGAAAAAAAACTGAAACATTTTTGTAATGTCCATCGTCTATATTATTAAACTGATTCATACAATGAAAGTAAGAAAATCAATTATCTATCGATGTAAGTATAAAGAATTTTAGTGAAAAAGCAAAATGCAGAGGATAACTAACTCCTCTGCATCCGAGTAAAAATCACTCCAAAATTTTTATCTTTACTTTCTTACGCCCCCAGCGGTAACAATCCGCATTTGACGGCATAAATAAATCAATTTT
This sequence comes from Neobacillus sp. NPDC093127, assembly GCF_044754175.1. Classification (NCBI taxonomy): domain Bacteria; kingdom Bacillati; phylum Bacillota; class Bacilli; order Caryophanales; family Bacillaceae; genus Neobacillus; species Neobacillus sp. NPDC093127. The sequence continues at coordinate 12,310 of NZ_JBIVOP010000031.1, read as the reverse complement.
ATACCCTTTAATCACGCCGCCTGTGTCAGCCGCTACAGCATAGCCATAGCCTTCCACATACACCTTTGTTCCGAGCGGAATGACTCTTGGATCGACAGCAATTACTTTCATGTTTGGATTTGCACGAAGATTTAGACCTGTTGCCGTCCGCCCTGAACAACCATTGCAGAAAGCGGTATAGGCGGTTGCAGTCACGTAAAACTCTTTACCCGTTTCAGCTGCCCCTCGCGATACCTGCAGGGCCGTATCCTTCATTCCAACAGCCACCACTTTATCCTGTTTGACTGCAATATTCTGCTCACTTATCAGTTTCCTAGAAACTTCTTTGCCATTTTCAAGCACGACTTCGTATTGTTTGGACACACGGCCATGCTTTCCTGGAGTTATGATTTTTTCTTTCCCTTTTTCTAAGCTTTCATCCTTTTTGGTAACCACGGCAAACTGAACTGGTTCTTCCACTACATCGGTGACTTTTTCTACTCGAATGACGTTAACAACACCATTCTCAGAGATGGTTTCTGTTAATGACGGTTCAACTCGGTCTAATTCATTTAGCTCGACGCCCTGCTGCGTTAAAAAGTCAGCGACCGTAGCCGAAGTGGCCCAAACTTGCTGTTCTTTACCTCCGTCCACAAAAGTAAGATGGTGAGCGATTTTAATCGCAATATTCATCTTATCTTTTATTGCCGCTTGTGGTTTAGGTGAGATTTGATCCTGTTCCTTCAATACAATTTTCTGCTCTGCTAGGAGTTCAGCCACCGTTGCAGCTGTCGTCCAGACGGTTTTACCCTCGTTGTCTTTGACAATATGAACCTTGTTTGCCTGTTTCCATACAACCTTAAGGTGGTCTCTCACCTTCGTATTGGTCTTAGGAAACAAGTAGTCCTGTGAGCGAGGTGATACATCCAGTTCATCTAATAATTCTTTGACGGTTTCTGCATGTGTTTTTACGACCTGTTGCTCGCCATTAAGTGTAATTGCAACAGTGTTCTTTGATCCTTCAAACAGAAGAACCCCGAGCGCTGTTAGCAAAACTATAAAACTAGCAAAGACAATGGTCAATGATCTCCCGCTCCAAGACATAGAAAACAGGTTTTTCATGTGTTTGAATACGATGAAAAACGCCTCCTTTTTCTCAGAGAGATTATTACTATCGTGTTGTCGGCTGTCAATCCTTGCTTATCCTGTGAATGTATTTCTAATTATGCACAAAACTGGAAACAATGCAAAGAGAAACTTATCGACATGATTATCCTATGTTGAAAAGGAGACGTGTAGAACTTTTTGTTATTAGAAAAAATTAAGACAAGCTTCCTGCCGCTTCGACAATTTCCTTTATCACTTTATGGCGAATATTTTTTTAGCATTTCGTGTCGTTGCCTCTGCCACTTCCGCAAATGTCATTCCTTTTATTTCGGCAATTTCCTCAGCTACTAGCCTCACATACCCTGGTTCATTCCGTTTCCCACGATAAGGATGCGGGGCTAAATAGGGGCAGTCTGTTTCGATTAACAGTTTATCTAATGGAATTTCTGCCGCCACTTCCTTCGGCTTTTTAGCATTTTTAAAGGTTACTGGACCGCCAAGGGAAATATAAAAGTTCATTTTTACACATTCCTTTGCGACTTCTGGGCTGCCGCTAAAGCAGTGCATAATGCCGCCTACCTCCTCTGCCCCTTCTTCCTTCAAGATTTCAACGATATCTGCGGTCGCCTCGCGATTGTGAATGACAATAGGCAGCTTCACTTTTTTGGCAAGCCGAATTTGTTTGCGGAAAACCTCCTTTTGAATCTCTTTAGGGGACTTGTCCCATTGGTAATCCAAGCCCATTTCGCCAATTGCGACTACCTTTGGGTGGGAAGCCAATTCCTCAATCCATACTAAATCGTCGTCGGTCATGTCAATGGCATCGACAGGGTGCCAGCCAACGCAGGCGTAAATAAATTCATAGCTTTCGGCTAGATGCATGGCCCGTTCAATTGTCGGCCGATCAAAACCGACAATCACCATATTTGAAACTCCCTCATGTTGCGCCCTTTCAATCACTTCCAGCAAATCTTCGTTATATTGACTATCATTTAAATGTGCATGTGTGTCGAATAACATAGATTAAACTCCTTTCCATATAAAAAAATAGAAATGTCCCGAAAATTGTTACACGTGGAACATTTCTATTTTCGACATTATTTTACCTTTGCTCCATTTGCCAATGTTTGATCAACGGTTGCAAGCGATAATACGCCGTCTTTTGATCCAGCCAGAATCATTCCCTGCGATAATTCACCGCGCAGCTTCACTGGCTTCAAGTTCGTAATACAAATCACTTTCCGGCCGACCAAATCTTCCGGCTTATAATACTGGGCAATCCCTGAAACAACTTGGCGTTTTTCATAGCCAAGATCGAGCTGCAGCTTCAGAAGTTTATCAGTCTTTTTAACAGGCTCCGCTTGAATAACTTCCGCCACCCGCAAATCAATTTTCATGAAATCATCAATCGCGATTTCAGCAACATCATCCGGCTTTTCCTCTTTCTGTTCTTCTGCTGCCGGCGCCTGTGGAACGGCCTCACCGCCCTGCATTTTTGTTTTAATGAAGGCTACCTCTTCGGCAATTTCAAGTCGTGGGAAAAGCGGCGCATCCTTTTCAACCTTTGTTCCGCTTGGAATCCCGCCAAAAGTATCCAGGCCATCCCAGGCTTTAAACCTTTCATCCTGTATGCCCAATTGATTAAATACTCCATTTGGTGTTTGCGTTAAAAATGGCTGTAACAGAATCGCGATTCGGCGCAATGATTCTGCCAAGTGAACCATGACACTTGCGAGCTCCCCTTTGTTTTCCTCATTCTTAGCCAATGTCCACGGCTTCGTTTCATCGATATATTTATTTGTCCGGCTGACTAATTGCCAAATCGATGTTAACGCAACAGAAAATTCCATTTTTTCCATGGCTTCTTCATATTTTAGGACTGTTTCACGATTTACTTGGAGCAATGACTCATCAAACTCGCCAACGGAACCGGCATAATCAGGGATCACTCCATTAAAATACTTTTCAATCATTGCAACCGTTCGATTGAGGAGATTTCCAAGGTCATTGGCCAAGTCAAAGTTAATTCTTTCAACAAAACCCTCAGGTGTGAATACACCATCGGCGCCAAATGGTACTTCTCTCAATAAGTAATAGCGAAGTGCATCAAGGCCGTAGCGGTCAATTAACGTAACTGGGTCAACGACGTTCCCTTTCGACTTCGACATTTTTCCGTCCTTCATCAGCAGCCAGCCATGGGCAAACACTTTCTTTGGCAGCGGCACATCAAGGGCCATCAGCATAATCGGCCAATAAATCGTATGGAAACGAACAATTTCCTTTCCAACAAGATGGACATCTGCAGGCCAATAATTCAAGTATTTTGAATCATTGTCCGTTCCATAACCAAGGGCGGTTATATAGTTGGACAAAGCATCAATCCAAACATAAATAACATGCTTCGCATCCCCTGGAACCTTAATGCCCCAGTCAAATGTTGTCCTTGATACAGCTAAATCCTCGAGGCCTGGTTTGATAAAGTTATTAATCATTTCATTTTTGCGCGATTCCGGCTGTATGAAGTCAGGATTCTCCTCATAATGCTGTAATAATCGGTCGACATACTTACTCATTCTAAAAAAGTATGACTCTTCCTTTACCTTTTCAACTGGACGGCCGCAATCCGGGCAGTTCCCATCCACTAGCTGACGGTCTGTATAAAACGCTTCACACGGAGTACAATACCAGCCTTCATACTGATCGAGATAAATATCCCCTTGTTCGAGCAGTCTAGCAAAAATCTTTTCGACAATTTGCTTATGTCTTTCCTCAGTAGTCCTGATAAAATCGTCATAAGAAATATCAAGCTTATTCCAAAGCTCTTTAATGCCTTCCACAATTCCATCGACATATTGCTGCGGTGTAATTCCCGCTTCCTCCGCTTTACGCTGAATTTTCTGCCCATGTTCATCCGTACCCGTTAAATACATAACGTCATAGCCGCGCAGCCGCTTGTAACGCGCCATTGCATCACCGGCAACCGTCGTATACGCATGTCCAATATGTAAATTTCCGCTTGGATAGTAAATCGGTGTCGTTAGATAAAAAGTCTTTAATTTTTCCTCCATTATATTCCCTCCTGACAGGAAAAGCGCAAACCCCATTCAACCATTATTGCCTCTTTTTCCCGCTTCTATCATCAAAATATACCGAAAAATGAACTTTTGTGCAAGAAACCGTTACCGAGAGGATTCCAGTAATTTAAATATTTTTCCTTATACACCCAAAAAGGGGTTAGAGCTAGCGAAACATTATAAATAGAGAGAGTGGTTATTGTAGAATTTTGTCGAAAAGACTAATTTTAAAATGTTTATTTTTATAGTGCCACTGTACCTAAATTAACCGGTTCCGTTGGCAAAATGATTCCGTTTATCCTTGTAAACCAACAGTTGGTTGGACGGAAGAAAAAAATATTTTATTTTTTAAAATAAAATAATTGACGAATATGGGAATTTCTTGTATTATAAAAGTATGAAAAATTTGTCGAATAATGACGAATAAAAAATAGATAGATAATCTTTATAGTTTCGAGAGGAGATAGGAAAAAAATGAAATCTACAGGTATTGTTCGTAAAGTTGATGAATTAGGTCGTGTGGTTATTCCGATTGAATTAAGACGTACTCTTGGTATTGCTGAAAAAGATGCTCTTGAAATTTATGTGGATGATGAGCGCATTATCTTAAAAAAATATAAGCCAAATATGACTTGCCAAGTAACTGGTGAAGTTTCTGATGATAATATGACACTTGCCGGCGGTAAATTAATTCTTAGCCGTGAAGGTGCAGAGCAATTAATTCAAGAAATTCAAAACAACTTAGAAGTAGCGAAGTAAAAACAATCCAGCACTTTGTGCTGGATCTTTTTTTACTCTTGATTTTCTACATGATAGGCCTGATATACTTCCCTTTTGTTAAGGCCCCGGTCTTTGGCTGTCAGCTTAATCGCCTCTTTCGAAGGAATATCCTTTTCAGAAATATAATGATTGACATGCTCAGCAAGCGATAACTCGTCCCACCAGCTTGGCCCTTCCTCCTGTTGTTCATCCGTTCCTTCGACAATCAAACAAAACTCGCCGCGTATTTCATCCTGGCTTGCCCAGGCGATTACTTCTTCAACCGTTCCTCTAATAAATTCCTCATATTTTTTCGTTAGCTCCCTGCATATCGCTATCTTCCTATTTCCGAGAACCTCTTGGATAATGGCCAATGTTTCCTTGAGGCGATGCGGGGACTCATAAAAGATGATCGTCGCCGCCTGCCATTTTAAAGCCTCTAATTCCGCCCGCTTCTCTTTCTTGCTCCTGTTTAAAAATCCATAGAAATAAAAGGGCTGGCAGGACAGGCCTGAGGCAATTAACGAGGTTAGAGCCGCGTTCGCACCTGGTAACGGGACCACTGGGACCCTTTCTTCAATCGCAGCTGCCACTAGTTCATAACCAGGGTCAGAGATGGCTGGCATGCCGGCATCACTAACAAGTGCTATTTTTAACCCTTCCTTCACCCTTTGAATCAGTTTCTCTCCGCTCGATTCCTTATTGTGCTCATGATAGCTGACGATAGGAGTTTCAATGTCAAAGTAATTGCACAGCTTTTTCGTATTCCTTGTATCCTCTGCGGCAATCAGATTTGCCTCTTTTAGGATTCTAACTGCCCGGAAGCTCATATCCTCTAAATTTCCAATCGGTGTAGGAACGAGGTAAAGAATTCCTTTCTGTTCTTCGTTCTCAAAGCTCTTCTGCTGCCACATGATCATCACCATTTTCTTTTAATAAAAACTCAAGCTTTTTTTTCCGTGGTAATCGCTTAAAATAGTATTCCGCCCTTAAGGCGTCACTTTTATTAGGATAGCCTTTAAAGTAGGTTAACTGGACCGGGCCGCGGCCCCGGGTATATTTTGCCCCTTTTCCCTCATTGTGCATTCTAATCCGCCGTTCCAGATTATTCGTATAGCCGCCATAAAGGCTGTCATCTGAACATGTCAATACATAAAAATAGTGATGGCTACTCTCCATATAAAATTGCTCTGATTTCTTTTGTATATTCATCGTTTTCGTTATAGACAATGATAGGCGGAAGAATCTTAAGGTCCGGGCTGCCGTCCTTTATTGCTTCAATCATGAGGGTATTGGCTTCCTTCCCTATTTTCGGGTAAACAAATTGAATCCGCTTTGGCTCGAGTCTATACTTCCGCATCAATGTGATGATATCCATTAACCTGCCCGGGCGGTGGACGAATGCCACCTTCCCGCCTTGCCTAACTAAGTCACTAGAGGACTTGATGGCATCCTCGAGCGTACAAAGTATTTCATGGCGGGCAATCGCCAGATGCTCATTTGGATTGATTTCCCCCGCTTCCTGCGTCGTAAAATAGGGCGGATTACAGGTGATGACATCAAACTTTCCATAGCCTAACCGCTTCGCCATCTCCTTAATATCACCATGAATCATCTGGAGGCGATTTTCAAGACCGTTATAAGCAATGCTTCTTACCGCCATATCATAAAGGCGCTCCTGGATTTCGACACCTGTAATTTGCCCCTTTGTTCTTGCACTCAAAAATAAGGGAATCACGCCATTCCCACTGCAGAGATCCAGTAAGTTTCCTTTCTGGATCGGAACATAAACAAACCGTGCCAAGAGAACGGCATCAAGTGAAAAGGCAAAGACAGAAGGACTTTGAATTATCCTTAAGTCTTCCGCGAGTAAATAATCCAGCCGTTCATCTTCCTTTAATTTGACCACATAAATCCATCCTTTAGGCTAAAAATGTATGAAAAGAGAGGCTGATTTTCTCAGCCTCCTTAAGGTTATTTCTTATTAAGAAAAGAAAGACAAAATAAACAGTCGCCTTCCTTCCGCAGGCTCCCGAAATGAAGGTTGCAAATATGAAACCCTTCTTGATAAAGACGAGCGAGATTATCATATCCTTCCCCAATATCAAACGGCTTTACATCAGGGGATTCGGCATTGGCAGCATTCTTTTTAGGTTCTGTTTTTTTCTTTTCTTCAGTGGTTACATCTAAACGGCGCCTCAAATGCTCATTTTCAAGTTTCAAATAATGATTTTCTTCTAGTATCTCAGCTAAATGCTGCTTTAATTCCCCAAGCTGCTGATAAAGACTGCCAATTTGTGTTTCCATATTACTTACCGACTCAAATATTTCTTTTTTATCCACTTCTTCCACCTCATTAATCTGTGGATTGTATAGACAAGGCACCTTCTTTAATGATTTCATCCAAGGTATATTCGAGAACTCGCTCTTGTTCCTTAAGTTCCACTTGAAGTACCCGTTCTAAAATATTTAATCCTACTACTTTCCCTCTACCCTGGGGTGTTTCAATGATTTCGCCTAAATCTGGTAACGCTTCTTTCGCAGATTCATACTCATCATTTTCATATTTTAAACAGCACATCAGCCGTCCGCAGAGACCGGATATTTTCGTAGGATTTAATGATAAATTTTGGTCCTTCGCCATTTTTATTGAAACCGGGTCAAAGTCCCCTAAAAAGGTTGAACAGCAGAGCATTCTGCCGCATGGGCCAATACCGCCAAGCATCTTAGCTTCATCGCGGACACCAATCTGGCGTAATTCAATCCGTGTCCGAAAAATCGCTGCTAAATCCTTTACAAGCTCACGAAAATCAACTCTTCCATCCGCCGTAAAGTAGAAAATAATCTTATTTCGATCAAATGTATATTCAACATCAACAAGCTTCATATCCAATTGATGTTCATTCACTTTTTCATTACAAACTTCATAAGCTTCCTGGGCAGCCTGCTTATTTTCTTCGACAATCATCCGGTCCTTTTGGTCGGCAATTCTGACGACCTTTTTTAATGGAAGGACAACATCATGCTCCTCAACCTGTTTTCGGGCAATAACAGCTCTGCCATATTCCACTCCGCGGACTGTTTCGACAATCACGAAGTCATCCTTTTCAATTGAGAGGTCTCCAGGGTCAAAATAATAAATCTTCCCCGCCTTTTTAAAGCGTACTCCTACAACATCATACAAATGAAGATCCCTCCTGCAATTTTAACACAAGCTGTTCCATCATCAGCTGAGGATTCATATTCTTCTCGAGCTTCCGTTTTGCATCAAGAATAGCTGACATTTGATTCGATAAGCGCCGTCCGGATGTTTTTAAGGCGTATTGTGTTAAGCGCTCACTATCAGCTTTAAAAACAATTTGCTCCTGCTTATCTAATTGTATATATAGTAAATCCTTAAATATAAGAAGAAAAAGTTCTAAACCGCGATGAAGCTGTTCTTTCTCTTTGAAGTGTTGAAACCATTCTTGTTGAAGTGTTACCATGGCCTCTAATGAATTCTTCTCCAACACCTCATATAATTTTAACACTATTTTTTGAGCTTGTGCAAACCATTCATCGACATTTAATTGCAATGCTTCCTCAATATTATTAGTAAGCTCCGCAAGCAGCGGGGCCTTTCCCGGATTAACGCCGTTTTCCACTAGCTGTTTAATCATAACTTGAGGCGGAAGCGGCTGGAATGTTAGAATTTGGCACCTTGAAAGAATCGTTGGCAGCATTTGCTGCGGCTGTTCAGATAATAAAATAGCCACCGTTTCTGCACTCGGTTCCTCAAGAAACTTTAGCAAACTATTGGAGGCACTCACACTCATTTTATCTGCACCAGATATCAGGTAAACCTTTTTTAACGATTCTACTCCCTTTTTCGAAAACTCAGCTTGCAGGTTTCTGATTTGGTCTACTTTGATGGATAAGCCATCCGGCTCAACAATATGAACATCAGGATGATTGCCGCTAGTAATTCGGCGGCAATTATGACAGGTCTCACAAGGTTTATAGCCATCAATGAGCGATTCACAAAATAGAGCCTTCGTGAACAATAACCCTATTTCCTTTTTCCCAGTTCCTTTCATTCCTTCAAAAAGGTACGCATGGGCTACTCGATTTTTCACCAAGCTGTTTTTTACCATTCGGAGTACGGCTGGCTGCAATTCTTCTAGTTGATCCCATGTTTTTACCAAGTTAATCACTCACTAACTATATCAATTCAATTAAAACTGTAAATATTGCTCAATAGGAAGCACGAAAACCGTTGCTCCGCCAACCTCGACTTCGACCGGATACGGTACATAGGAATCTGCATTCCCGCCCATTGGAGAAACCGGTGAAACGAGCTGTTCCCTGGACCTGCAGTTATCCTTAATAATCTGCAAGGCACGATCAACGCGAATATTTTCAGTTCCAATCATAAAAGTGGTGTTCCCCGATTTCAAAAATCCGCCTGTACTCGCTAATTTTGTCGCCCTAAAATTATTGTCTACTAATGCCTTTGATAAACGATTACTATCCTGATCTTGAACAACTGCTATGATGAGTTTCATCAAACCACCCTCTCTCCAATTTTCCGAATCTAGTTACCACTCCCTATATTATAACAGGTTATCGTCCCGCTTACATTTGTAATAGGTTGGAAAAGCATTAATAATTTCATAAACAGCAAAAAAGCAGCCTTCAAGCGAAGACTACTACTTTTTTGCTAGCTTATTTTTAATCAGTTCGATTGTTTGCTTATAGACCTCGTTTACTGAACCAGATGCATCAACCTTAATGATTCTCGTTGGAAAACGATCCATTACTAGCTGATATCCCTGTCTAACCTTCTGGTGAAACTCAAGGTCTTCTAAATCCAGCCGGTTAATCTCTCTTCCTTTATTTTTGTTGATCCGTTGTAATCCGAGCTCAGGTTCAATATCAAAGTAGATCGTTAACTCAGGCATCATTTGTTCAATCGCGAATTGATTTATTGCCCATACCTCATCGATCCCTAACCCGCGTGCATAACCTTGATAGGCAAGTGAGCTGTCCACAAACCGGTCACAGAGGACGAGCTTCCCCTCAGCTAACGCTGGTTTTACTTTTTCAATCAAATGCTGCCTTCGTGCAGCCGCATAGAGTAATGCCTCCGTCCGCGGATCCATTGCCGTATTCTCTTTCGCCAATATGACATTGCGGATTTGCTCTGCGATATCAATACCACCCGGCTCTCTCGTAAGCAGGACGTTAGTAAACTGCTCCGCTACCATCCGAATGATCGTCGTCTTTCCCGCCCCATCCGGTCCTTCAAATGTAATAAATGTTCCGCTCGTCATTAAACTATTACCTCCATACCTGTAAAAATCTTAAGTTGTGCTAAAAATCATAATCCGGCCCTCTTTAACCGAAGAACTTCCTTGAAACCTGGCCCCGGATTGCAGCAGACGATTGAGCTGGTTAAGCTTGTCTATTGTAATTGTTTCACCCTTTAAAAGCAGCGGTATTCCTGGAGGGTAGGGAATGACGGTTTCCGCACATACCAGGTTTAATGCCTCTTCAATCGGGACCTCTTTCTCAGTAAACCGATTCATATTTTTATATGGGATAGCTAAGTGGGAAATTTTTTTCTCCTCATGATGAATGTTTTCCTTTAGTTCTTGAATAGGTAAACCAATAAGTGCCTGTTTTATTTTTTCCGCAGCCGCTTCGAACGGATAACTCTGTCCTGCTTTTATTAATGGGAGAATAAGCAGCACATTGTATGGGTCTGCCAATTCCGGATAGATGGACTGCTCTTCCAATTTGTTTTGGAGCTCAAAACCGCTCAATCCACATCGGGATTGAATCGTTATCTTTAATGAATCACCTTGATTATTTGGAAAATCTAACACATTAATCGCCGGAATTTTGCTTAATTCCTCCTTAAAGTGGGTGATCGTTGTTAAAAGATAAGATAAATCCTTCTCATCATATGCAGCTAAATAATTCCTTGCTATGTCTAGTGACGCCATAATCGGATAGGAGGGGCTGCTTGATTGAAACATTCCCAGGTATTCCTTAACCTTGTTCAGATTAACTAATTGACTTTTAATATGTAAAAAAGAACCCATTGTCATTGCGGGCAATGTCTTATGGGCAGACTGTACCACGATATCTGCCCCCATTTGGGTGGCGGAAGCTGGAAACGGGCCACCGACTATAAAATGCGGCCCGTGAGCCTCATCAACGAGTATTGGGATATGATGGAGATGGGCCTCCGTAATGATTCCTTCTAAATCATAAACCAATCCGTAGTAGTTGGGATAGGTCAAAATAATCGCTTTTGCATTAGGATAGTGGTTGATTGCTTCCTTAACCGTTTCAAGTTTAATGCCCCCGGCTGCTTTCCAGTTCTGATTATATTCCGGCTCTAAAAAAACAGGTCTCGCTTTCGCTAATTTCAAGGCATTCAAGACGGATTTATGACAATTCCGTTGGACGAGAACAAGATCATCTTCCCCACATGCCGCCATAATCATCGCCAGGTTCCCTACTGTGGAACCATTAACAAGAAAAAAACTTTTTTCCGTTTGATATAACTCCGCTAAGAGTGTTTCTGCTTCTAATATGACGTCTTCCGGTGCATGTAAATCATCCAAGCCTGACAGCTCGGTTGCGTCAATTTGTAATAGTTGCTTGAATACAGCATTTGCTTCGGGCTTATTGATCAAGCCCTGTTTATGTCCAGGAACATGAAAAGAAATTGGCTGTTTGTTTGCATGATCCTGTAAGGCTTGGAATAAGGGTGTTTTCAATTGAGAGTTCATTTCCCATACTTCCTTCTAATAGTCTTATTCATTTTAAATGAAATCCCTTTTCTAAGCAAAAAAATAAAGCCCGTTATGGACTTTGTTACGAAAAGATTTCCGGAGTTGTTATTTTTTTAAGCTGTTTTAGGAAGTATTTATATTTTGGATCATTTGTATCTGTTTGAATCAAATCATTTTCACATTCTGTACAAATAAAAGAAGTGTATAGATGTATGCCTTTCGGTTTTAAATTTTCGCAAATAACACATGTTTCCTCATAATGACTATGTGCCAAAAATGAACTCAATTCCTCCACCTCCATACACCCATTCTGCCCTCATTCACCAATTTGTATACAATTTTTCGAATTATCTTGTTCCAAACCCATCCTGTAATATCATATGTCGCTGGTAGCGATTGGGTGTATGTCTATAAGTGAATTCTTTCAAAACAATTCGTACTTTTTTTGATTTTGTATATGTCCTATAAGATAAAAAGGAAAAAGACAACCTCTAGAGGTTGTCTTTTATCGTGCCTGGCAGCGTCCTACTCTCACAGGGGCGCCTGCCCCAACTACCATCGGCGCTGAGAAGCTTAACTTCCGTGTTCGGTATGGGAACGGGTGTG
>NZ_JBIVOP010000030.1:0-58276 GCF_044754175.1 Neobacillus sp. NPDC093127 | reverse complement strand
GGCGAGAAGGTCACACCCGTTCCCATACCGAACACGGAAGTTAAGCTTCTCAGCGCCGATGGTAGTTGGGGCAGGCGCCCCTGTGAGAGTAGGACACTGCCAGGCTAAGCCCCTTTTGGGGCTATTATTTTGTGGGAATTTATTGGTCAAATGGGTCATTATATGGAGGATTAGCTCAGCTGGGAGAGCATCTGCCTTACAAGCAGAGGGTCGGCGGTTCGATCCCGTCATCCTCCACCATAATTGAATTATATATTTGGCGGTGTAGCTCAGCTGGCTAGAGCGTTCGGTTCATACCCGAAAGGTCGGGGGTTCGACTCCCTTCGCCGCTACCAAATTAGTGATTGTTTTTTTGATAATGGAGGAATACCCAAGTCTGGCTGAAGGGATCGGTCTTGAAAACCGACAGGCGGGTCATACCGCGCGGGGGTTCGAATCCCTCTTCCTCCTCCATATTATTTATTTGTAATTTTTATCGTCGCGGGGTGGAGCAGTCTGGTAGCTCGTCGGGCTCATAACCCGAAGGTCGCAGGTTCAAATCCTGTCCCCGCAATATACAAAGATATGAACTTGAATATTTACCAAAAAAAATCCCTTCTGTGTACACAGAAGGGATTTTTTAATGATTATAAATGGTGTTCAGAAATTAATTTCCCTATTTTTACTTATTACACTTCCCTGCAATTTCCTAGCGCATGGACGGAATGGCCATGTCTAAAAAAAGCCAGAAGGAAACTTTTCCAATCATATTCTCATCTAAACTTCCAAAAAAAAGTAATTGATTGCCATCGGGGTGTCAGGCACCATGTGAATTTTTTCACATGGTACCTGACACCCATTTTTAATGTGGGGCACCCCAAAATTCTGCGGGGGTTCTCCGAATGTCTGCGGTTTGTAAAGGATGGAAACGCCGTACAATGAAACCATCTAATAAAATATTGAAACCTTAATCGAAATAGAGGTTGGTTTAGATATTAAAAAAGTGGAGGGAATTTTTATGATTACGATTCAAGAAGTTTCAAAGGTTTATTCGTTAGAATCAGGAGATTTTTTTGCTTTGAAAAATAACAGCATTCACATCAATAAAGGGGATTTCGTTGCCATCATGGGGCCTAGCGGTTCAGGAAAAAGTACCCTTTTACAGTTAATTGGAGGGCTCGACCAGCCATCCTCTGGAAACCTGATTGTCGATGGGGTCCAATTAAACAATTTGACTGAAAATGAAAGAACGTTATTCCGCCGGACGAAAGTAGGGTTTGTTTTTCAAAATTATCAACTTCTTCCGATGATGACTGTTGCCGAGAATATCGCACTCTCGCTATCGGCAAATAAAGCCCCTAAAGATGAAATCCACTCAAGGGTTAAACAATTGCTGAAGGATGTCAAACTGGAAGGGAAAGAGACTCAATTTCCCTCGCAGTTAAGCGGCGGGCAGCAGCAGCGGGTCGCCATTGCCAGGGCCCTTGCAATGAAACCTCGTCTGATTCTGGCGGATGAGCCGACAGGAAACTTAGATCAGAAAAATGGTGAAGATATTTTACAGCTTCTCTCAAAATTAAATAAAGAAGAGCAAATCACAGTCGTAATGGTCACCCATGATCAACAGGCCGCAGCTGCTGCTGATCGAATTATCGTGATCCGAGACGGAGAAATCGTAAATGACCGGAAGAGAGGAGTGATGGGTCATGAATCTATGGCTAGTAGCCTGGCGTAACTTAATGCGCAGGAAGCTGCGCAGCTTTCTAACAATTATGTCGATAGTCATCGGAGTAGGGTCCACATTTGCCGTTATTGCCGCAGTCGATTCGGCAGAGAAGGCCTTTCCGGTTTATTTGAAATCGGCATTTGGGAAAGCAGATTTTAATTTGAATGGTACCGAAGCTTATTTTTCAGAAGACGTTTATAAGAAAGTAGAAAAATTGGATCAAACAGAGTCAGTTGCTATATTGAAGAAAAATACAAAGCTGAATATGAAGGTTGACGGGATATCCTCCATACAAAAAAGAGTCGACCTTAGCGGATACAGCGACCTTGATACACCGGTTACTGAATTCAAAGTGATAAAGGGGAATTTAACTTCTGGCGGTGCTGTGATTACAGACCGGACAGCAAAGGTATGGAAAAAGGATGTCGGTGACACTATCTCTTTCAATACTGACAAAGGCACTCAACGGATCAAAATAACGGCAATCGTCAAATATACCGTGGAACTAATGGGACCTAGCAGCTGGAGTATGGCTAACTATCACCCATGGTCAGTAGCAGTTCCGTTAACTGTTGTCCAGGATTGGTACGGTTTATCTGGAAAAATCCAAAACATACAGGTAAAGGCAGTAAATGGGGCAGGTATTAATCAGGTAGAGAAGGAATTAGACCAGTTTGTGAAACAGGTTGATGGAATCTATATGCAGCCAGTCGTAATCGATTTCGATGCGCAATTCAAAACATTGGACTCTTTCTTTCTTGCACTTTATATTGCCGGGTTTCTAGGAATTGCACTTAGTGCGTTTATTATCTTTAATTCTTTGTACGTCAGTATTAAAGAGCGCAAGAACGAATTTGCCGTACTAAAGACAATTGGGTACACATCTTCGCAAATACAAGGGATGGTGATGTTTGAAGTAATTCTATTATCCATCATCGGTACGGCTGTAGGCTTGTTAATCGGATATGGACTTGGTTTAGGGCTAAAATCACTCATTTTCTTGATCTATGGCATCCATGACGAAAGCAGTATGGTGCTGGCAAAAGG
This sequence comes from Neobacillus sp. NPDC093127, assembly GCF_044754175.1. Taxonomy (NCBI): domain Bacteria; kingdom Bacillati; phylum Bacillota; class Bacilli; order Caryophanales; family Bacillaceae; genus Neobacillus; species Neobacillus sp. NPDC093127. Next base: position 55,524 of record NZ_JBIVOP010000030.1, on the reverse strand, counting down.
CGTTATCATATCGTTACTTGCCGGTTTGTTCGTTCCAGTCATCGCTTCTTTGCACCCAATCCGTCAAGCTGGCAGGGTCAGCGTCATTGAAGTGTTAAAAGAAAATCGGGCTGCTTCCTTTAAATCAAAAAAGTGGCTTGGAATAATCGGAATACTGCTCATTGCAACTGGATTTTTTATCAAAAGCTTACTCTTGGTCGTCCCATTAATGATTGGGATTGCTCTCGTATTTCCATATTTGTATAAGCTGTTTGATTTCTTGTTAAGACCCATTTACAAACTGCTATTCGGATTCACTGGCGAAATGGCAACACGGAATCTGAATCGAAATATTGGCCGAACCTCCATGACCTCTGTGATTCTTTGTTTGGGTATTGCCATGATCGTTTTAATGAGCTCACTGAACTCTGCTCTTTTGCAGACATATGAAAGGATTATCTATTCCTCTTACGGGGGGAATTTGGATATCATGCTCCACCATATTGAAAAAGAGGATTTAGAAAAGTTGAAAAATACGGAAGGTGTTGCTGATGCAACCACCTACTCCCTGCAAGCGGTTGTTTGGGACCATCAAGATAAAAAACGTCAGCTCCCTGTTTTTGGTGTTGGAAAGGAATGGATTGATCGGTTTCCGCTGTTTACTACCACTGGTAAGGCACCTGGTGAATTAATCAAGAACCTAAATAAAGATGAAATTATCCTCGATAAGATATCTTATGGAGTCTGGGGAGGGAAAATTGGCGAGACTATTACACTCCAGACACTCGGTGGAACAAGACTTTTTAAAGTAGCAGCAGTAGTTGATACGATGAAAAATAGCGGTTATGGGGCTTTTATGCAGGAAGAGAATTTTAAAGAGCATTTTGGAGTTAAATATGAACGGAATGCCCTTGTGTTAAAAAGTGAGAATGCAAGCCCGCTACAACTAAGAGAAAATATTTTTGCCCAGTTTGGAGAAAGGATTGAATCGATGTTTGGACCGGAAGATTGGGTCACGGTTATTGGTGCTACGTATACAGGATCCTTCTCGATTATTAACGGGCTAATCATTCTATCTATTATTGTTTCAGGAATTGGGATTACCAATACGTTACTCATTAGTATTATGGAGCGGATTCGCGAGATTGCGATGATGCGGTCGGTGGGTGTCACAAGCAGGCAAATCATCGGAATGGTTTTATTAGAAGGTTTCGGCATTGGGCTGGCGGCGACGGTCATCGGTACATTGTTTGGTATTCTGCTAATCTACATTACTTCCACCTTTATGGAAGTCAATTCGTTAACTTTTGATTTCGGTGTTTCATGTTTGATTCTTCTCTTTACGAGTTTGTTTGGCATTGTGGTTAGCTTAGTTTCCAGCTTTACACCAGCATCAAGAGCGGCTAAGACGAAGTTAAGTGAGGCACTGCGGTATGAGTAGGTTGATTATTATCCTGTTACTCCCACTGTTATTGCTTTCGGCATGTGGGACGAACGAATCTTGGGAAAATGAGAAGGTGACAGAGGTCAGCCATCGAATTCTCGCAGAGGATGTAAAGGTGGAATGGATGGTGGAGGGAACCCTCATTCAGCTAAAAATCGAGAGGGACGGGAAGCCTGTTGAAAAATTTGAGTTGAACCACGAAAAATTACTGCACTTAATTATTGTCAGCAAAGATTTATCTTATTTTAATCACATTCATCCCGAGTACAAGGGGAAGGGTATTTTTGAAATTAGGAATGACTTTCCCGCGGGCGGCGAGTATAAAATGGTTGTGGACTTTAAACCGGCGGATGGCGGTTCGATGACGAAGACGGAGTGGGTTAAGATAGAAGGTCATAGGACTGAACCTGTTCCAGTGGCGGTTGATGATAGCAAGGAAAAGACTGTCGATGGCAAACGGGTTACATTATCGATTGATCCTCTTGAGGCAAATAAAGAGTTGACGCTTAAGTTCAATTTGATGGATGAAAAAACGAATCAACCCATTACGGATCTTGAGCCGTACCTAGGGGCGATTGGTCATGTGGTCATTCTGTCGCAGGATGGCGAGCGTTATCTGCACGTTCATGCCACAGAAGGTCAAGGAAGCGGTCCTGAGGCACTCTTTGAAACAGAGTTTCCGAAAAGCGGAGTTTACAAGATTTGGGGGCAGTTTCAGAAGGATAACCAAGTGTTTACAGTTTCTTATGTGGTGAATGTTCGTTAAGCGGTTTGAAGAGTGAGGGGCAGAACGAGTCGTTCCGATTTCCATTGAAACCTGTTACTAAAAAGAGATTTATAGTGACCGTCAAAAAGAAAAATCCGTGTAACGGTATTATAAGAGGTTTAGAGTCCACGATATTTGAATCATAGCGCGTGGACTCTTTTTAAGGGTAAAGGATCCATCGAATTCATTTTATTAATCAGGAGTGACAGAAATGAAAAAATGGGCAATTGCCGGAATCCTATATGTTACTGTCGTAATACTAGGATTCCAGGCTTATGATAAATGGATTGCCAAGGATAAAGGTACAGCTGCTCAGACAGACAGCCATGGCGATAATATGGAAATGGGTGGTAAGCAAGAAGAGAGGGGAGGTCATCAAAAAAATGAAAGTCACCAGGGGGAAGATCAAGGCAACAGTCATGCACATAAAAAAGCTTCTGGAAACCACGATGGCAGCGAGGTCAATACATTTGTACAAATTGATAATAAAAGCATAAAGATTTTCTTAAAAGATAAGGCAGGAAACCCGATTGATGAACTAGAAATAAATCATGAGAAGGAACTGCATCTGATTATTGTGGATGAACAACTGCAGAGGTATTATCACCTGCACCCAGAACGAACAGGGAAAGGGGAATTTACTATTGAAAATAACTTTCCTGACGGGTTTTATAAAGCGTTTGTCGATATTAAACCGAAAAATTTCGCTTTCAAGGTGGAACCTGTTCCATTTGTCGTAGGTAATCCAAGTGCCCCTTCACACGGCCATGAGCTTGTACCAGACACGAATTATAGCAAAACGGTAGATGGAGAAACGGTAACATTAAACGTTAGTTCATTTAAGGCGGGCGAACCCGTAACGTTAGCCTTCGACTTAGATCAAAAAAATTTGACGCCTTATCTAGGGGCAATGGGGCATGTCGTGATTCTTGACGAATATGGTAAAGAGTTTCTTCATGTTCATCCGTCAAATAATAGCGAGCCGATATTTGAAACATCGTTCGATAAACCTGGTATCTACAAGATTTGGGCTGAGTTTAAACAAAATGGAACAGTAAGAGCGTTTCCATTTGTTATCGAAATAAAAGAATAAAAAACTATTTAAAGGGAGTGGACGTATATGAAAAAGCAGTGGAATGTAGGAATCGTATTATTTGATGATGTGGATGTACTAGATTATTCGGGTCCATTTGAAGTGCTTTCTTTAACCACAAACGAACCTCAAGAAGTACGAGAATTATTAACGAAGGGTATTCCTGCCGAAAGAAGACCATTTAAAGTATGCACGATTTCCAAAGATGGAAGTGTCGTTACATCTAATAATGGACTGAAAATTGTTCCGGACTTTAGCTTTGAGAACTTAAATCAAGGCCTAGACATTCTTATTGTCCCAGGCGGGCCTTTCAAAGCCATTGAAGCCTGTCTTCAGGACAGCCAATTAATTCATTGGATTAGCTCTTTCAGTCAAACCGGCGGGATCGTCGCTTCCATTTGTTCTGGGGCCATTTTGTTAGCGGAGGCTGGTGTTTTAACTGATAAAAACGCGACTACACATCCATATGCCTATGAATATTTGGAACAGACCTATACAGATATAGAGGTAATCCGAAATATACGCTTTGTTGATAATGGCAATGTGCTAACATCAGGGGGAGTATCTGCAGGCATAGATATGTCTATCTATTTAGTAGCTAAATTGCTGGGAGAAGAAGCTGCTAGAACGACTGCTGCTACATTGGTATATCCATACTTTAATAGGGAGATGCATCTGAAATCAGTATAGTCACACGAGAGCATTTATTTGCATTGGAACCTGTTTCAATGAAAAAAGATAGTAAGGATTTCTTTAACGGGTTTACTTTAGAGGTGCAAACATTGTAATACAAATACGAAAATACACTCGAATTCACGATAAAATTCACAGTGCGTTTTTTATTGATTTATCAACATTCTGGCAAATTTTAATTGCTTATTTTGTCTTAATTCACATAGTAAATCACAGGGTATGAAATAATTATTAGAGGGTGTGTGAATTATTTGTGATTTAGTACGTGGATTATGTTGAGATTACAATGGTTGTTGGATTTAATTCAAAAAAGGCATAGAGATATTTGCTCTAAGCCTTTTTGACTATGAAATATACTGTGAATTATGCTGTGAATTTGCTGCTATTTTTGCTGCTGTTCTTATTGTACGAACGGGGCAGGTTAGCAGAAAAAGGATAATTTATTGAAAATTAAGATACCTTTATTGCCTAGGTATTTCCTGTCTGTTAAAATTATTACATTAAATTAGAAAGTGAGTGATTTTTGTGACAGTCAGAATCTCTGCAACTATAAACAACTTTGAGGTACGGAAGGGATAACTTATTTTGTTAAAACCCTTTCGTCATTATTAAATACAGAGGGTGAATATATGTCTTTTAGTTATTATGGAGAACTTTGTACTGAGGTATACGACTTAACAAAAAAAGTCGGGCAATCACTTGGTGGAGATATAGAATATTACCGTAAAAAACTTAGAAATTGTAAAGGGCGTATGCTTGAAGCGATGGTTGGTTCAGGACGTGTAATAATCCCACTTTTAGAATCGGGTCTTAGTGTAGATGGAGTAGATTATTCTCCTGAAATGTTGGCTTCTTGCCGTCAACGTTGTGAAGAACGAGGGTTAAAACCTAATTTATATGAATCGGATTTAAAGGAACTTTCATTACCCCATAAATATGAGGTTATTATAATTCCTGCTGGTTCATTTTTGTTAATTGAAAAAAGAGATGAATCAATCAAAGTAATAAGGCGACTTTATGAACACCTTGAACCAGGTGGAAAACTGATGCTTGACCTTTTCCTGCCAGATAATAATTTTCAGGTGGATGGAAGATTTGAAGGTACATCAGCATTCACCCTTCCAAATGGTGATACAATTACAATGGAGGAGAAACTTGTTGAGGCTGATTTGTTTAATCAGTATAAAGTTTCCTATTTAAAGTATGAAAAATGGAGGACAGGAAAGTTAATTCAATCTGAGTTACAACGTTTTGCCTTACGTTGGTACGGTGTGGAAGAATTTAAGCTAGTATTAGAAAGCATTGGCTTTTCAAATGTTATGGTGTCTGCGGATTTTGAATACGGCAAACAACCAACAAATAGTAAGCAGACATTCGTTTATGAAGCTGTTAAATAAATTTTAAAATAAAACAACCCTTAACATAGTGAGGTTGAACACACTTCAACTGGTTCGCCTATTAATGGACATAACCTTAGTAACAAGGAGAGAAACTCTCCTTTTTTTTATGTTTGAAGTTTATACCTTTCCAGCTTTGCAATATCATACTACCGCATAAATTTTTTATTTAAAAGGAAAGTGTGTACTGCTTAAACAACGATCAGCGATTTTTGTTATTGTCCTAACTGACCTTTAGTTGAAGAAGTTTTGGATTTCAATAACAAAAGAACCTCGCCAATACTAAGCGAGGTTTGCATTTTTTATATACTAATTACTATGTCAAAACGACTGTTAATTCGGTACATTTTTTTAGAAAAGCACCTCAAAACGGAACCCTTTATGCTTAAACTGGTGCTTTTTAGGTGTTAATTATTTGGTATTTGTATAACCTTTGCACTTTTGCCCGCTTAAAGAGAACCCGTTAGGATTTCTAATCCCTACTATCTTTCTTTTTGAAATCAATCATAATCAATGATGCTGCATTTCAGCGATCTTCATTTGTTTATACTGTTTCATTCTAAGCATTGGCAGCATAGCTAATGCTCCAATGGTGAATAAAGCTGCAGCGATTAGGTACATGACGGTTAGTGGGAATTGATCTTTTAGGAACCCGACTAAACTCATGTTCAAGACCATCCCCCCCATGAACAGCGGGTTCAAGATACCGTTTACCCGGCCCACAAACGATTCCTCCGCATGAGTAAGGATTAATGTATTACATGCGATATGGATTAGTGGTACCATCATCCCTGAGATAAATTGCGCTAATAATGCAACCCATACCAACTTTACTGAGCCCATCACTGCTACAGAGACGGCACTTGAGATAAAGCCGGTCAAAAGCATATTCTGCGGTGACGTTTTTTTAGAGAGGGCCATTGCGGCAACTCCTCCTAGTATCATCCCCACACCATTTACTGCAGTAAACCATTGCAGGTTCTGCGCAGTTAAACCCAGATGTTCTGTTACCAAAAAGATCCCAAGCGGATTCACAAGCCCAAGCCCCATACCTGCTGCAAGGAAAAAACCGCCCATATAGACAAAAAGCTTATTAGAAATGACGTAACGAAAGCCCATTTTCATATCCGACGACAAATTCGTAGCAGTTTTTGTTACCTCTACCTTTCTATCAGGTGGCAGGAAGGTTAGTACCAGGGCGGATAGCAGGAAACAAGTTCCCATAATGGCTACAGCAACGGTAATTCCGAATCGGTAAAAAACGAGAGTTCCAATCATTGGACCTAAGATCATAAAAATTGCCTGAATGGTTTGATTCATCGACATCCCAAGCTGCATAAGTGATTCGGGTACGTGAAGCTTAAACAACTTCATCGAAGAGGGCTGCGAAAACTGAGATAATATGGAGGACACTAGTGTTGCGAAGAAGATTGCTTTCCATCCGCCGAATACAAGTGCCAACAAGACGATAAAAACGGATAGAGCACTTAGCAGATCACAAAGTACCATGGTCAGTTTTGGTCTCCACCTGTCAGCAAAAGTTCCACCAATAAAGGAGAATAGAAAAATCGGTCCGAATTCAGCTACTGAAATCATCGAGATCGCAATCGGATCCTTGTTTGTCTGTTCCGTAACAAAGAGCAGGATGGCAAAATTCCTCACCCATATTCCAAGCTGTAGAAAGAGCCCGGATAGCAAAATAGATTGAACAAAGCGATTGGCAAACAGTGTCCTCATTGTAGGAGCCTGCGCCTGTGTGTGATTAGACATATCGAAACAACACCTTTCAATTAGTATAATCACATCATACGACAGAGCAAGAAACCCTAATCCGCAAAGATTACGAGCAAACGCCGCAAAGATTACGAGGAAACCCGCAAAAAAGAAAAATTCTCCACTTGAAACCACAATATAATGCATGACTCACGCAAGAATTTTTCGGTTCAAACCTTCGCATAATCGTGTAAACTCTATACAAAGGGAAATTTTTCAAAAATAATGATGAATATGTGGTGATAGGATGGAAAAGACAAGTAATTTTAGTTGGATCTTTGACACGATAACAAACCATACACTGGATATTATTGCGATTATTGACCAAAATCGCAGGGTACGTTTTACTACACCTTTATTTTTCGAAATGTTTGGTGTGAAACCTGAAGACTTGCAAAAATTGGACATATTCGATCGGGTCCATCCTGATGACAGGGACTGGCTAATGGGAAGACATAGGAGAGTAATCGCAACAGGAAAAAAATCCTCCAGTGAATACCGGGTAATTGATAAGGATGGAGAAATCCGCCATTTGGAATGCAAAACAACGCCGATACCTGACACGGAAGATAATCTTACAGTTGTGGCGATTAGAGATATTACAGATAGAAAAAAGATGGAGAATGAGCTGCAGCAGAGAAAAAATCGCTATGAAGTCCTCCAAAAAAGTCTAAAAAGTTTTTCCCAAGACCTGTCTACTGTTATGAAGGTTACTGACCTTGAAGAGCGATTGCTTAAAGAGGTAAAAACAGTCATAACAGGGTCAGAACCTGAAATGATTATATTGAATCAGAAAACTAAAAGTCGTTTTCCCGAGCTCGAACCCTCTTTACCGCTGGGAAAAATCGAGCAGGTGGGTAAAAATATTGTCATTAAGATCGGTGAACGTAAAGGCAGTCCATATATCCTATTACTCAATGGTTCTTCAATTTATGAAACGATGGACTCAATCTGGCTGGAAACCTTGGTGTGCTATACGGTTATGGTGTTTGAAAACTTAAATGTCATCGAGAATTTAATGAACCAATTGGAAGAGGCTTTGCAAAGCAATGAAACACCGCAGTGGGTTCTAAGGCTATTGTTTAATCTGCAGGAACAACAGCGGCAGAATTTATCCAGCGATCTGCATGACACGGTATTACAGGAGCAAATCGATTTATACAGAAGGCTGGAAGCACTCCTTAATCGGAATGAAATCGACGAGGGTATTAAGATACAACTTAAAGGGATTGAACAAGGATTGCTGGACACGATTCACCAAATTCGGATGACATGTAATGAGCTACGGCCACCGCTTCTTAGAGAGCTGGGACTGGAAAGGGCATTAGAAAATTTATTTGAATACACCCAGGTTTCATCCACTTTTAAAATTGCTTTTCATTCAGAAAATACAGGCGGTCTTTCATTAAATGAAGAACTTACAATTGGGATTTATCGGATTGTCCAGGAATTACTGAATAATGCAGCGAAACATTCAAAGGCAGCTATGTTAAATTTTAAGATTAGTAAACAGGATACATTAAGGCTTGAATATTCTGATGACGGTGTCGGATTCGATGCAACTAAGTTGAGCCCCTCTTTTAACAACATGGGACTATCGAGTATGAGACAGAGAGTCCAAAGTCTAAACGGCGACATTGAATTTTATTCACAGCAGAACCACGGATTGAGGGTACTGATTGATTTTCCGATTATTGGTTTTTAAACAAGGAGAGGTGTTTAAGGTGATTAAGATATTAATTGTGGATGACCATTTATCCATCATTGAAGGAACAAAAATGCTTTTAGAGCAAGAGCCGGATTTTAAAATAACTGTAGAGAATAGTTCGTTAAAAGCCTTGGATCACATCAAGTTAAATCACTATGATGTATTGCTTTTTGATTTGTATATGCCATATGTCAATGGGCTTGAACTTTCCAAACAAGCATTGGCCTACAATCCTGATTTGATTATATTAATTTACACCGGGTTTGATATTAAACCTCATTTTAATTTATTGGTGGAAGCGGGAGTTTCAGGATTTTTGTCGAAAACGTCTTCGAGAGATGAGCTGGTTGCCGGGATCAGATGTGCACTAAGGCAGCAGGTTGTCTTGCCGCTGTCATTAGTACGTGAATTGCGAAGACCAGGCATCATTGCCGGTGGAAACAATCCACAAGAAAAAGTGATTTTGTCAGCATTGGAGGAGGATATCCTTTCTGAGCTTGCGAAAGGAAAAAGCACTAGAGAAATAGCGCTGACCCTATCAATGAGCCAGCGGTCGCTCGAATACAATTTAACTTCTCTTTATCAAAAATTCGGTGTGAGAACGAGAGTCGACACGATTCAAAAGGCAAAACAACTGGGATTAATTCCGGAAGAAGAATTGAAATAGAGTTTGAGACTCCGCCATTAGGCGGTTTTTTTTGTGGGGAAAATTCGGGGCCCTACAAAAAAGTTGCGGTGTAACCCGAAAACTCTGCGGAGTAGATACAAAAAGTATGCGGTTTTTAAGCATTAAAAACACCGTAAAATGAAATCATCTTAGAAATCGCACTCTGAAAAGTATTTACTGGCGGATAAGCCAAATTTACTGTCGGCTAACCACTGTTTACTGGCGACTAGTCCACTTTTCATGCGAATTGGGAGAGGAGTTTTTAAAATGAATGAGTTTAAGTCGTTTTTACCATATGTAAAACAAGTAAGAAAATTATACCTGATTGGATTTGTGGGCAGCCTGTTTCGTTTCCTGATCCCGCTTTTTGTTCCGTTGATTTTAAAATATATTTTTGATTCTCTACTTCAAAATGCAGCATTGTCTCACTCGGAGATGCTAGAACAACTATTGTACATTAGTGGAGCAATGCTTGTCGTTTTTCTCTTCATTCGAACCCCTATGGAATACGTAAGGCAATTTTGTATTCATAAAGCCAACAACAATATTATTAAGAGGCTTCGCCAAGATGCATTTAAAAAAGTCCATTCGCTTGATGCGAAGTACTTTGTGGATAACAAAAGCGGTGAAATCGGTACACGATTTTTCGATGATATTGAAAAGGTTAAGGGTTTTTTGACCGCTGTTTTCGGGAACATTTGGATTGAAATGATAGTGCTCCTGTTTGTTGTGGTTGTGATGGTAACCCTCAATGTCAAATTAGCCATCCTTTCGGTCATACTGGTCGGTTTTCAATTTGTTCTCGCTCATTTCCTATCAAAAAGATTTAAGCAATCAACTCGTAACATGATGCGATATCGTTCTGTTATGAGTGGGTTTATTTTTGAAAAAATACAGGGGGCCTTTCTTTCAAAATTATTTGCATCAGAAAAGCATGATAAAGCAGAACTGGATCAACACTTAACTCGCTTTGATTCATTAACCGATAAGCATGCGAAGATAAATGCGGTAATGTTAGCTTTAGTGAACGTACTAAGTGATATGACCCCGTTTATTGTGGCCATCGTCGCAAGTCTTTTTGTCATAGATGGAAGTATAACTGTTGGCAGTTTAATTGCCTTTTTTGCCTATGTCGATAAAATGAGAAGCCCGGTTGCTGCACTAGTCAATGCATATCCTGCTATCACGGAAGGAAGCGTTGCATTGCAAAGGATTTTTGCATTCTTTAGTACTCCGCAGACGATAAAAGAAAAAGTAAATCCGAGGGAATTAAAACAGTTCACAAATTCTATTAAACTAAATAATGTGTCTTTTTCTTACGATGGAAAGTCCCCCATCATTAATGATGTTTCGTTGACACTTGAAAAAGGAAAAACATATGCGTTTGTTGGGGAAAGCGGAGGCGGCAAGAGCACCATTCTCCAGTTGCTCCTAAGAATGTACGATGTCACGAATGGAGAAGTATTAATCGATGATGTAAATATAAAAGATTACTCGATTGCAAGCCTCAGGGAGCATATGGGAATTGTGACACAGGATAATTTTCTTTATAGTACATCGATCAAAGACAATATTAAAATGGCAAAGCTGGATGCAGCAGATGAGGAAGTCATTGCAGCGGCTAAAAAGGCGTTCGCCCATGATTTTATTGCGGCATTACCAGATGGTTACGAGACAGAAATTGGCGAGAGAGGGATCAAGCTTTCAGGTGGCCAAAAGCAGCGTATTGCCCTTTCCCGTGTATTTTTGAAGGATCCGTCTTTAATTATTTTAGACGAAGCAACTAGCGCCCTTGATAATGAAAGTGAGAAACTAGTCCAGGAATCAATTAACCAGTTTGATAGTGATAAAACGATTATCATGATTGCACACAGACTCTCTACGATTTTGAATGCAGACACGATTTTTGTCGTGAAAAATGGCGAAATCGTTGAAAGTGGCAGCCATCAAAGCCTGTTAAACCGAAACGGTTATTATAAAGATCTCTACTCGAAACAAAATATGCCGAGTGTGGATCAATGGAAATTGGCGGCAGGATCATAAGAATGCAATGAAGGGGACACCATCAATAACAGAAGGTGCCCCCTTACTATTTTTTGCTTTACGTACCTGATTGTAGTTCAGGCATTTATTTAATCGCTTTACTCACTTTTAGCTTTTTCCCCTTAATGGTTGCATTCTCCATCGCTTGTAAGACGAGCGATCCCTTACCGTTAAGAATATCAACATAGGACATTTGATCCTGGATGGTGATAATGCCAATATCCTCTGCTGTTACTCCGGGGATTTTTGCAATCGTTCCAACAAAATCAACCGCGCGAATCTTCTTCTTTTTTCCGCCGCTGAAATAGAGTTTCATGATATCTTGGTTGATTCGCGCTGTTTTATTATTTTTTACCACGCGCCGGCCGCCGATTTTTTCTGCAAAAGCATCCTTCCCACTTGCTACTTCCTGTTGACTAGGAGCTTCTGTTTTAGGAATTTCAAAGCCAATGTATCTTTCAATCGCCCGAACGAATTTTCCTTCATAAGGAGTCGCAAAGGTAATTGCTTTCCCTTTATTGCCGGCACGGCCGGTTCGTCCTGTGCGGTGGACATAGCTCTCTTTTTCCATTGGAACATCATAATTTATGACGAGGGTGACATTATCAATATCAATCCCACGTGCCGCTACATCGGTGGCGACCAGATAACGGAAATTCCCCAATTTGAACCCATCCATCACGGCAAATCGATCTTGTTGATCTAAGCCTCCATGAAGTCGTTCGCAAGAATAATTGGCTGCATCCAATTCGGCATACACAGTTTCGACGTGTTCTTTCGTGCGGCAAAAAATCAGACAGCTGTCGGGGTTTTCAACGACGGTTACATCTTTTAGAAGTGGCAGCTTTTCTTCATCTTTCACTTCGATTAAAAGATGTTCAATCGTATCTGTCGTGATCCCGGTCGAGGCTATCTCGATATTAACAGGGTTTTTCATATATTTATGGCAGAGATTTTCAACATCTTTCGGTAAGGTGGCAGAAAAAACCATCGTTACTCTGTTTGTAGGAAGCTCGTTAATTATCGATTCCACCTCGTCGATGAAACCCATATTCAGCATTTCATCGGCTTCATCGATGATAAGATATTTTACATCATCTAATACAAGGGTTTCTCTTTCGATATGATCCATAACACGTCCAGGTGTCCCAACGACAACATGCGTTTTTTGCTGCAATTCATCTCTTTGCTTCGAAAAAGGCTCTTTTCCATAAACGGCCATTGCTTTAATCCGTTTAAACCTGCCAATATTGGTGATATCATCGCGAACTTGAACAGCAAGCTCCCTTGTTGGCGTAAGAATTAGCGCCTGTGGCTTTCTTTCTTCCCATTCCACCAATTCACAAATAGGGATGGCAAAGGATGCCGTCTTGCCGCTGCCTGTTTGTGATTTTACCACTAGATCGTGATTTTCCAGTGCTAATGGCAGGACTTCACGCTGAACCTCTGTGGGAGTATCGTATTTTAACACTTTAATGGCTCTGTTTATTTCATCGCTTAGATGATAAGCTGCAAAACTTTGTTCACTCATGTATTAACCTCATTTTTTTGTATTATCCGACTCATTTATAGGATTTCTCTTAAAGAAATATCATATGCAGAAGCTGAATAGGATTTATTATACAGGAGAATCCAGTCGCTACGGCGCTTTTTTTAAAAAAAGGCTGTGTTAAAAGTGAATGTTGATTTCCGTTCCAGCCGCTTCGCTTTCCGCGGGGCGGGCGGTGAGCCTCCTCGGCGAATTGCGCGCCTGCGGGGTCTCACCTGTCCCGCTGCTCCCGCAGGAGTCTCGCGCCTTCCACTCCAATCAACATTGTGATTAATATCAACAATATTCTTTAACACACAGCCCAAAAAAAGAAGCACATGATATTTATTATTCCCAGCATAGGGACATCTACAACTAACAAATCCAGTTCAAATAGGAATTTCCGCCAATTAAAAAGTTGCATGACAATGTTCATAATTTTGCCATGCTAATAACCTGCGCAAACGAATATATTTGGTATTCTTAAAGAGAAAATATAATAGCTGGCTTGGAGATTTGGAGAAGGCCATAAAAACAAATGGGAATGATGATTACGATTCCTATATGTTTTTATGGCCTTTTTGCGTGGTAATTATCCAATTTTGCGTGGGATTAGGAGGGAAAAGCTTTGGGACAAATAATAGTAACAGATGTAGTGGTAATCGGTGGGGGAATGACGGGAGCGGGGGTGCTTCGCGATTTAGCCCTACGAGGAATTAAAGCGATTTTAGTAGAGCAGCAGGACTTGGGACATGGAACTTCCACACGGAATCATGGTTTACTCCATTCCGGAGCACGATATGCTGTCCGTGATGAAGAAGCGGCTATTGAAAGTTATCGTGAAAACCTAATCTTGAAAAAAACGGTTCCTGGTTCTATTGAGCAAACAGGTGGTTTATTCGTAAAAATACCTGAAGACGATGATAACTATATTCAAAAATGGCTGACAGCTTGTGCAAAGGTTGGGATTCCTGTCGATGAAATTCCTGTTAGTCAGGCATTACAGCAAGAACCGTTTCTAAATAAAGATGCACAAGTAGTGTACCGGGTGCCGGATGGTGCTGTCGACTGCTTTACGATGGTGGTCGATGTGGTGGCGGATGCTGTCAAACATGGAGCACATGCTTTAACCTATCATGAGGTTGTTGATGTAGTTACGGAGCAAAACCGGGTAACTGGTGTACGTGTACGTGATGGTTTTACCGGAGAGGAAATGGACATTCGGGCAGAGCTTGTGGTTAATGCATCTGGTCCATGGGGGGCAAAAATCGCTGAGATGGCTGGCATTCCATTAAGGATGATTAATAATAAAGGGATGCTGGCTATTTTTAATCATCGCATAAATAAGCAGGTCATTAACCGCCTGCGTATGCCGGGAGACGCAGACATCTTTGTTCCGGCCCATAATGTGACGATTTTCGGTACGACCGGAATAAATGTTGAAGATCCGAATGATTTTTCCCTGCAACGTCAAGAGCTTGAGGGAATGTTAGCGGAAGGGAAAAAGCTCATTCCATCGATTAATGAATTGCGTTTAATCCGCGCTTTTAGCGGGAGCCGTCCGCTTTACCAGGAATCTACTGTGTCCGATTCAAGCGGTAGAAATGTTACCCGCGGGATTGCCTTATTAGATCATCTTAAACGGGATGGGCTAGACGGACTAGTGACGATTACAGGCGGAAAGTTAACCACTTTCCGTTATATGGCGGAAAAAACCGTTGATTTGGTTTGTGAAAAGCTACGGATTAAGGCTGCCTGTACAACGGATCAGGAAATGGTTCCGCATCGTAAGGCAGAGGAGTTTTTCAAGGATGTGGACATGGCCCCGGCAGCAAGGCATAAATTGAGCCATTGGGCTGGAACGAAGGCAGCGGAAATCGAATCATCTTTAAAAAACAAGGCTGCAAACTTTGTTGTTTGCGAATGTGAGCAGGTAACGTGGGCAGAAATTGAATCGGTCATTCCTGAGGAAAGCCGCTTTCATCTTGGGGATATTCGTCGAAGGACGCGCTTAGGAATGGGGCCATGTCAAGGTACCTTCTGCAATCACCGTGCCGCTGCACTTGCTGTTGAAAAGGGAAAGGCGACATCGGATAAAGCGGACTTGGCCCTTCATCATGCCGTTTTTGAACGAAAAAAAGGGATGGATGTGGTTGCCACGGGTGAAACAGCCAAGCAAATGCAATTAATGAATACGATTTATCGGGTTTCTTTGGGATTCAGAGAGGGGGATTATCAACATGTATGATGTAGTCGTTATCGGTCAAGGTCTATCGGGAATGCTATCGGCTATTTGGGCAAAAGAACATGGATACCACACAGCGTTAGTTGCTACTGGAACAGGAAAAATTATGCAATCAACAGGCGTAATGGATCTGATTCCCGTGGCTGATGGTGGATTGAAAGAGTGGTCAGAGTTATATCAATTGGCTTCGATTGAACAATCACAACTGACAGAAGCAATGGAACAATTTAAAATTTTAACGAAAAGATTAGGCTATCCGTACAAGGGGGAAATTGAACATCTTGTCCCGATTGTTATGGGCTCAGGCCATATTAAAGAGACTGCACTGTATCCTGAAACAATATCGCCAATCAAAGAACATGGTCAGGTTGTCATTGTTGGATTCGATGAAGTGATTGACTTTCAACCAGCATATATCAAAGGGAATTTACAAAAAGCCCGAACACAGCTTTCGATTGCTACCATTAAAATAAGTCTAGGAAAACAGTCGCAGCGGACGATAACACAGTTAGATGGGGCAAGGCTTTTGGATAAAAAGGAGAATCGTGACCACTGTATCAAACAAATAAAGCAGCAAATGAGGGAAAGGGAAATCAGTCAGCCGGACTTATTTATTTTTCCTGCTTCTCTTGGGGTTGAAAACTGGAAAGACACCATGGAGCAGTTTACGAAGGAACTGGGGGCAATCGTGACTGAAGCTCCGGGAATGCCACCTAATACAACCGCCATTCGCCTCCATGAAAGATTGAAAAAAGAAGCAGTTAAATTAGGGGTAAGATTTTATGTGGATACCACTGTTGTGGGCTGCAAAATGGACGAGGCAGGAATAGAGTCGTTGACAATCAAAACATCGAATCATTCAACAGATTTAAGCGGAAAACAATTTATTCTCGCTACCGGAGGAATTCTTGGCGGCGGATTGGAAGTAACAACTGACGGGGTAAGGGAAACGGCGCTTATGCTTGAGGCAGATGAAAATGGTAATATAATTCATTGCCCTGAAAACCTTTTTCCTGTGGGAGCAGCCAGGGGATCTAGTGTAACGCATAATGGAATTACAGGAGGCGTATACTCCGTTTTGTCCAGTCATGAAATGGTGGGTAAGCTTCACCAACAAGCTATTATTGGAGGGATTCGCAGTGCTTGAGATAAAACTAGATGAACTTACTTTTGACAAGTGTCTGAAGTGCAATGCCTGTGTATCCAGCTGTCCTGTAGCAAATACGACATTGGAATTTGGCGGTCCGAAGCATTTAGGACCGGAGTTAAAAAGACTCATGAATAATCAGGGAATCATCGATGATAAACGAATTGAACTTTGCACTTTATGTGGCAGCTGTGACATGTCTTGTCCCGAAAATGTCCATGTGACCACATTGACGGCCTTTGCAAAAGCGATTCATTCAGTTAAGTCTGGGACTAAATTTCGCGATATCGTGTTAAGTAACGCTGAATGGGTTGGTAAACTAGCTTCTGCGTTTGCTCCTGTTACCAATTTGGCCATGGGAATGAAGCCGGTCAGAAAAGTGATGGAGATGGTCATGGATATCCCTGCTGAGCGGCAATTCCCAAAATATCGCTTTCATAACTTTAACCGAGTTTACAAAAAGAAAACCGCCAGTACAGAACGGAAAGTAGCGTATTTTTCTGGCTGTTATGCCACCTTTAATGCTCCTGAAGTTGCCATGAGCTTCATCAAAGTGATGGAGCATAATGGAATTGAGGTCGTAAAACCTGACCAAAAATGCTGTGGTGTTCCTATGTTTGCCAACGGGCAAATGAACCAAGGACTAAAAAATGCTAACCACAATATTACTAGTTTTTTAGAATATACTCGCCAAGGATACGATGTGGTCTTAACCTGCACTAGCTGTACGCTCGCGTTTAAAAAAGAATATGTAGCCTTTCTTAACACAGATGAGGCAAAGGAGCTTGCAAGCCATGTCTACGATGCCGATGAATATTTACGCTTATTAAAGGAAAGCAGCGAATTGAACATGAATTTTGCGCCAATGAAGGTCAGAGCAGGCTACTATGCTCCGTGTCATATGAAGGCGCAGGGAATCGGAAATCCTGCGATGGATATTTTAGAACTTATTCCAGGTTTCAAAATTCAAGATGTGGGTGCAGGCTGCTGCGGGCAATGCGGCACGTTTGGATTTAAAACGGAAAAATACGATGTTTCGATGGCAATTGGCCGCCCAATGGCCGAGGCAGTGAAGGAAGTCGATGCAGATTACACGGTAACGGAATGTGGCATGTGTAAAAACCAGCTTGATCAGCTGACGGAAAAACCGGTTAGACATCCAATGCAAATCGTAGCGGAATCCTATGAACGTACAAGAGTATTGAGTTAATTCTCAAACACTTATTTATGTTGGCAGCTTACGTTTTTTTAGATATTAATAGGATTTCACAGTTTTGACATTTCCTAACTTAGTATTTCTGATAATGGCTGTATGGAAACAATAAAATATTATAAAATTAAGATAAGGAATCTGGAAACGAAAGGAGGACAATCGGGATGAGCTTTTTTGGACAAAAGGTGCTGCCGGCCATTCGAAAAATAGAAGATGTTGAAAAAATGATGTCGAGCAATTATGAGTATATGGTGATATTGGATTTGCATGTTTCCAGACTGAAACCCATTTTTCAGATGGCTCAGTCCAACCATAAAAAGTTGATCATCCATATGGATTTAGTTCACGGGTTAAAAAGTGATGAATACTCTACTGAATATATTTGTCAGGAATATAAGCCATTTGGACTGATTTCAACTAAAGGAAGTGTCATTCTAAAAGCAAGGCAAAAAGGGGTAAAATCGATTCAGCGGCTGTTTCTATTAGATACCAGCTCAATCGAAAAGAGTTTTGCATTGATTGAACGGACACAGCCGGATTATATTGAAGTACTGCCGGGAATTATGCCAAAGATTATTAAAGATATTCGAAATCGGACGAAAAGAGAAGTTTTTGCCGGTGGCTTAATCGATACCATTGAAGAGGTAGAACAAGCTTATGAAGCGGGAGCGGTTACGATTACAACCTCTAATAAAGAATTATGGAAATATTATCATCCGGAGAAGAAACATACCGAAGTCTAGCATTTTTCATGTGCTCAAAATATAAAGAAATAAAACGGTATTTAACGTAAAGACATTCCTTCCTGATTCTCTTGGTGAATGTCTTTTTTATTTTTCGAAATAATATCGAAATATCGTTCATTATTAATTAATGTGGAGAATTTGTGAACTGGATTGACAGCGTTTTCAGGTTACCATTATACTAGTAATTAAGTTGATAATATGTGAAGAAGAGCTGAGAGACTCACGGAAAAACCCAATTATTTTTGGGTAATTTCTATGGGTCTCTTTTTCTTTTTTTACGATTATTCACCACACGGTTTACAAGTTTTTTAAAAAAAGAGGAGGTTTATTATGACAGCGTTTTGGGGTGAATTAATTGGTACGGCAATTCTAATTACGTTAGGTGCAGGCGTATGCGCGGGTGTAAACTTAAAGAAGACGCTCTCTAACAGCAGTGGATGGGTAATTATTACTTTTGGCTGGGGGCTCGCAGTAGCAGTTGCTGCATACTCAGTAGGTAAATTTAGCGGTGCCCATCTTAATCCGGCATTAACCGTTGCCTTGGCATTTACCGGGGATCTGCCTTGGAAAGAGGTTCCAACCTATATCATCGGCCAAGTTTTAGGTGCTATGATAGGGGCAACAGTTGTTTATTTCCACTACCTGCCACATTGGAAAGCAACAGATGATCCAGGGGCAAAATTAGGTACATTTGCAACAGGTCCTGCTATTCCATATACAATGGCAAACTTAATTAGTGAAATGATTGGTACTTTTGTTCTTGTTTTAGGTATTCTAGCAATAGGTGCAAATAAATTTACAGATGGTTTAAATCCATTGATCGTTGGTTTTCTGATTGTTAGTATCGGGATGAGCTTAGGGGGAACGACAGGATATGCGATCAATCCTGCACGTGACTTTGGGCCAAGATTAGCCCATGCACTGCTTCCGATTCCGGGAAAAGGAAGTTCTAACTGGGGATATGCTTGGATTCCAGTTATAGGACCAATGCTTGGAGGAAGCCTCGGGGGCTTATTCTATAAGACTGTATTTTTAGGGAAGACAGATATAAATCTTTGGTTTGTAATTGGAGCCATTGTGATCATTCTTGCGGCAGCATTCTTTATTGGCAAGAAACCTCAGGAAATGGCTGTTGTCAAAAAGGTTAGTGCATAATCTAAATTAAAGGGAGAGATTATTTTGATGGAAAAATATATCTTATCATTAGATCAAGGAACAACAAGCTCACGTGCGATTCTTTTTAATAAAAAGGGAGAAATTGTTCACGTCGCACAGCAAGAATTCAAGCAATATTTTCCGAAGCCAGGCTGGGTGGAGCACAATGCCAATGAAATTTGGGGTTCCATTCTCGCAGTTATTGCTTCTTGTTTAGCTGAGGCTAATGTAAAGCCAGAACAAGTGGCAGGAATTGGGATTACCAACCAACGGGAAACAGCCGTTGTGTGGGATAAAGAAACAGGACAGCCGGTTTATCATGCGATTGTCTGGCAATCCCGCCAGACGGCAGAGATTTGTGAAGAATTAAAAGCACAAGGTCATGACCAATTATTTAGGGATAAAACAGGGCTGTTAATCGATGCTTATTTTTCCGGAACAAAAGTGAAATGGATTTTAGACAATGTAGATGGTGCAAGAGAAAAGGCAGACCGTGGAGAATTGTTATTCGGAACGATTGATACCTGGCTCATTTGGAAGCTTTCAGGCGGTAGAGCCCATGTAACGGATTACTCGAACGCTTCGAGGACATTGATGTACAATATTCACGACCTTAAGTGGGATGAAGAATTATTAGAGATTCTAACTGTCCCTGCCTCCATGCTTCCAGAAGTACGCCAATCTTCCGAGGTTTATGCTGAAACGGTTGATTATCATTTCTTTGGCTGCAATGTCCCAATTGCAGGGGTAGCGGGCGACCAACAAGCAGCGTTATTTGGGCAGGCGTGCTATGAAAAAGGGATGGCGAAAAATACGTATGGAACTGGCTGCTTTATGTTGATGAATACCGGTGAAAAAGCAGTGAAATCTGAAAATGGCTTATTAACAACGATTGCTTGGGGGATTGACGGAAAGGTAGAATACGCCTTAGAAGGAAGTATCTTTGTTGCCGGGTCTGCCATCCAATGGCTTCGCGACGGGCTTCGCATGTTTAATAACGCCGCAGAAAGTGAGAAATATGCTGCAAGTGTAGCATCAACTGAAGGTGTTTATGTCGTTCCTGCCTTTGTTGGTCTGGGAACACCATATTGGGATAGTGATGTCCGCGGTTCGGTCTTTGGCTTAACTCGCGGGACAACGAAAGAACATTTCGTCCGCGCAACCTTAGAATCGCTTGCCTACCAAACGAAAGATGTGTTGACTTCAATGGAAGCCGATTCCGGTATCTCGCTGAAAGCACTTCGTGTGGATGGCGGCGCAGTTGCCAATAACTTCTTAATGCAATTCCAAAGCAATGTGTTAGATGTTCCTGTAGAACGTCCAGAAATTAAAGAAACAACCGCATTAGGAGCTGCATATTTAGCAGGATTAGCCGTAGGGTACTGGGAAAGCCAAGAAGAAATTGCCACACAATGGAATATGGACAAAGCATTTACACCAGACATGGCCGAAGAAGAAAGAGAAACACTCTACACAGGCTGGAAAAAAGCAGTGAATGCTGCTAGGGCATTTAAATAGTGTCCACTAATAAGTGTCTTTTTTCGTTGACGTTTTAAATGCTGTTCTTTATGATAGTAAAGAAGAGAATACCCGTACTTGAACGGGAGAGGTTCATAGCTGATACCCTCTATAAAAAACTATGGATACATGACTTGTTGCCATGTCCATATCGGACATGGCTTTTTTGTTTTTATCCCTAAAGTTTGCATAGGATGTTCAGAAGAAACTCTCTTGGTTAAGTGTGGGGACACATTTTACTAGGGGGTTTTTTTTATGTCTGGACGCAAGTCTACAGAAGGATTAAATGATTTAACACTATTAGGGAATCAAGGTACCACCTATTCATTTGATTATGCACCGGAGGTATTGGAGGCAGTCGATAATCTGCACCCGGAACGTGATTATTTCGTAAAATTTAATTGCCCGGAGTTTACCAGCCTTTGCCCGCTGACCCGTCAGCCGGATTTTGCAACGATGTATATTTCGTATGTTCCGAATCAAAAAATTGTCGAGAGCAAGTCATTGAAATTATATCTTTTCAGTTTTCGAAATCATGGTGATTTCCATGAGGACTGTGTCAATATCATCATGAACGACTTAATTCAATTACTTGATCCGCGCTATATTGAGGTTTGGGGGAAGTTCACACCACGTGGGGGAATTTCGATTGATCCGTGGTGCAACTATGGGAAACCCGGCACCAAGTACGAAGAGATGGCAAGTTTTCGGTTGATGAACCATGACCTCTATCCGGAAAAAGTTGATAATCGATAAGGGAAGGAATAAAGGAATGATATTTTACTTGAATGGAATTTTTGTAGGACTGTTAATCCTAGCAAACATTGTTGCTGTAAAGCTTTTTAGCATTGGAAATTTTGCCATATTGCCAGCCGCTGTCATTATTTATATCTTTACGTATCCACTTATTGATGTAATCGTTGAGGTTTATGGAAAAAAAGAAGCACGGAGAACGGTTCAGGCCGGGCTGATTATGCAAATCCTTGCGCTTATCTTCATAACAATTACGATTCATCTGCCAGCTGCACCTGTATTTAAAGAACAATCGTCATTCGAAACGATTTTAAATGGAAGTTTTCGTGTGATTATTGCCAGTTTAATTTCCTATGCAGTGAGTCAAAACTTGGATGTGTTTGTGTTCAATAAATTAAAAAGCGCCCATGGACAAAAAAAGCTTTGGTTACGCAATAACGCGTCGACCATGCTGAGCCAATTGATTGATACGACCATTTTTATAACTATTGCCTTCTATGGAACAATGCCAATAGCTGTCCTAGGAAGCCTAATCTTGACGCAATACATTTTTAAATTCTTTGCAGCGATCCTAACAACACCGCTAGTTTACTTGCTTGTCCATTTCATACGTAGAAAGGAATCACAGGAGCGGGTACACCCATTACAAAAAGAAGCATAGGCATGTAGAATATATTAATAAGGGTGTCAGGCACCGTGTGAATTTTTCACATGGTGCCTGACACCTAATAGTTAGTGATTACCCACACTAAAGGGCATCATTTATAACCCTTTTGTAATACAGGACGGATAGTAATCCGAAGATTGAATACAATCCAGTGTAGATGACCATGACGATAATCATTGGTGTCCACACCTCGGTCCCGAATAAAAACCAGCCTGATTGAACGGCGAAATAGCTGTGGAGAAGGCCAACGATTAATGGAATCCCGAAATTAAACACCTGTTTTGCCTGAATCCCTTTTAGCAGGTCGCTCCGAGTAAATCCGAGTTTTCTCAGGATTGTATAATTTGGTTTCTCCTCTTCCCCCTCACCCATTTGTTTAAAATAAAGAATACATCCGGATGTGATTAGAAAGGTTAATCCTAAAAAGCCTACGATAAACATGATGAGGCCATACACATTTTTCTGCGAATTGCTGATGTCCAAACGAGAAGAAAATGAATTGTCGTTACTACTATTCATCTTTTTAAAAAGATCATTTGCTTTTTCAAGGTTGGCTTCATCTTTTAACGTAAATCCGATAAACAGCGACGATTCTTTTTGAATCTTTGGATTGACATCTTTCTTTAAGCGCTCGAATACCGTTTCATCGACAATGGCAATCGGCTGCCCGCCATTGGTAAAATAACCGGAAATGACAAATTCCTTTTTTAGGCCCAAGTATTGGAGCGGAACTGTTTCATTTTGACCTTTTAATTCGATCGGACCAGAATCCTTTAGACCCATAAATTTCTGCAGTAAATCATTATAACCGGTAAAAATAGTCTCTCCCTTAGACACATCGATATTTTTAACATCCTTATCGCTAATAACTGGGATTGTCATAGCCTTTGGATCGACATATAATCCTTTAAGGTTTCCTAATATCTCCTTAAGATCCGCATCGACCTGAATAACATCAATCTGTTTTTCATTAAATGAAATGTTATTTGCTTTTAAGACCTGATTAAATTTCGCAGCTTCTTCAGGTTTTACAAAGGAAAAATCCCCGGCAACCTGATTCTCAGCCATTTTTTCAGCTGAATAGTAGGAGATATAGCTCAAGGATAACAAACCAATTGCTAGTGCCGATAAGGTCGTAATAATCGTTAACAACAAGGCATTTGATTTCATCCGAAACATAATTGAGGACAGTGAGAGCACTTGATTAATAGTTAAATATCCGTCCTTTTTTTTCCGAATGAGATTAAAGATAAAGCTGACCGATCCTTTATAAAAAAGATAGGTGCCGATAATAACCGATCCGAGAATAAATATCATCGCTCCAAATAGTCCAGTTACCGTGGTAAAATTGCCGCTTAACAATTTCGTCGAAATATAATAGCCTGAAATGATCAAAACCACACCAATAATCCCGATGATGACTTCGAAAATAGACATCTTTTTTACTTTTCCTTCGGTTGATGAAACCACTCTAAATAATGATAGGATACTTTGTCTTTTAATAAACACATAGTTCATCAGCATTATAAACAGGTAGATGACACAAAACACCACAACAGTTTGAATGAGCGCTTGGGAAGAAAAATGCAGGGAAGCAATCGCTTCTATACCTGTGATTTTAAACAAAATCATCAAAATTAATCGCGAAACGGAAAAGCCGATAAAGGTTCCAATGACCAACGAACCAAAATAAAGGATAAAATTCTCAGCAGTCAGGATGCTGAAGATCCTGCTTTTGGTCATTCCGATTAATTGAAACAGTCCAATTTCCTTGCTGCGGCGTTTAATAAAGATGTTATTGGCATATAACAGAAAGATCGAAACAATCGCGACAAGTAAAACGGATGCTGCCCGAATTGCTGCTGCACCTTTCATAGTGTCTTTTGTATCATTCATCGCCGGGTCATATTGCAGGGTGACAAAGGCGAAATAAAGGGCAACACTAAAGATCAGCGCAAACACATAGAGATAATAATTTTTTAAATTCTTTTTCAAATTACGAAAAATGAGTTGATTAACGCTCATTTGGGACACCGCCTAATACACCTTGCGTTTTCATGATGTCTTTAAAGAACGTCTGTCTGGATTGTTCGCCCTTATTTAATTGCGTGTAAATCTGTCCATCTTTGATGAAAATGACTCTGCTGCTGAAGCTTGCCGCCGTAGTGTCATGCGTCACCATCACAATTGTTGCTTTGCGGTTCTGATTCATTTCGCTTAATTTGTTTAGTAAATCAGAAGCTGATTTTGAATCAAGGGCACCGGTTGGCTCGTCAGCGAAGATAATGCTTGGTTCATGAATAAACGCCCTTGCAGCAGAAGTACGCTGTTTTTGACCGCCGGAAATTTCATTTGGATATTTATCCTTAATTTCAGAAATACCCAGTTCCGCTGCCACCGCATGAAACATTTCATTCGCTGCTCTTTTTGAAATTTTCGAAATCGATAACGGCAAAAGGATATTTTCTTTGACTGTTAAGGTATCGAGTAAGTTATAATCTTGAAAAATAAATCCTAAATGATGCTTGCGGAATTCAGCGAGCTGACGCTCTTTCATCGCTGTCATTTCTTTTCCTTCAATCTTGATAGTTCCGCCGCTCACTTTATCAATGGAGGAAAGAACATTGAGCAACGTTGTCTTCCCGGAACCTGATGCCCCCATGATACTCACGAATTCCCCTTTTTCAACGTTAATATCAATCCCTTTTAATACTTCCTGCTTATTTAATTTATTGCCATAGCTTTTATGAATTTTATTGGCTTCTAATATCTTCATACCAACACGCTCCCTTAATTCGATATCTTTATTATAAATAGCCTGATGAATCCAATCCTTCGATTGAGCGAACAAATCAGAAAAGCATGTGACATTGTTGTCACATGCCTGCAATATTGACGAATTCATTACGTTTTGGAAAGGTTAACGTAAACGTCGTTCCTTCTTCAAGTTTTGAGTAGACATCTATATGGATTAATAGCGGCTTGGCGATTCGTTGCGTTAAATACAACCCCATCCCTGTTGCGGCATGATCGTAATGAGACGTTGTCGAGGTAAAGCCCTTCTCAAATAAACGCGGCAAGTCCTTAGAATCAATGCCGCGGCCATAATCTCTTACTTCAAGGACTGTACGACCATCGTGTTGATAGCTTTTAATGATGATGTCTGATGATACACTGTATTTCACTGCATTTGTCAGCAGCTGCCTGATGATAAATGCAAGCCACTTGGCATCAGTAAGCACGGTTGCTGCCTCTAATTCAACCTCAAAGCCAATCCCTTTTTGCATGCACCACGATTGTAATGTTTTAATCTCTTTAAAAACTAAATCCTTTAGATTTGTTTCTTCAATATATAAGTCATTTTCCATAAAGGGGATTCGCTTTAGATGAAGCTGTGTGTCAAGAAGGAGGTGAATTCGCAGCCATTCATGGGTTAATTGGGCGCGCATCCGTTCATCGTCTAAGCGGTCAATCATTAAATGCATCGCTGTTAACGGTGTCTTGACTTCATGAATCCAGGCTAATAGATTATCCTTCTCCTGTTCAAGCATCAGCATATTTTCCGAAGCCTCTTTTTTAAGCAGCTCGGTTTGGTTGATAATGCGTTGTTCAATTATTTTTTCAAACGGGCTTTCAGGAGCCGCTATCGTGGTTAAATCAAGATTGTTCTCCCATTGCGCTATACTTCTGTAGAATTTTGTTTCCTTATGATAGCGGAAAGATAAAAAGATACAAAAAACAATCGTTGAAAGGAAGACAAGGTAGAAGAATGGCATCAAGGGAAGCGCCGTATCTAGGTAAGCTATAAAAAGAATAAGCGCCTGAATAAATAAGAATAGAAAAATCCAGCTGCGCCTTTCGATTAAATATTTCTTAATCATAGCCATTTGCCTCTTCTATTGCGATGTAACCCTGCCCAACCTTTGTTTCAATAAAACGTCCCAAACCAAGTTCGTCCAATCTTTTTCGCAGTCGATTGACATTGACCGTTAAGGTATTATCACTAACAAAGCGTTCATCATCCCACAGGCTTTTAATTAAGTCTTCGCGGCTGACAATCTTATTTTTTTGCTCAATGAGCTTTTTTAAGATAAACGTTTCATTTTTTGTAAGTTCAACTGTTCCAGCAGCATGACTGACAGTATTTTTTTCATAATCTACTGTTGCCCCGCACCATGTTTTAAGGGTGATTTGCTCAGTATTGTAATTATAAACACGGCGGAGCGTCGCTTGTATTTTCGCAATCAGCACATCAAAATGAAACGGCTTTTGTATAAAGTCGTCAGCACCAAGCTGCATCGACATCACCATATCCGTCGGATGGTCACGTGAGGATAGAAAGAGAATTGGAACATTCGAATGAGAGCGGATCATCCGGCACCAGTGAAAGCCATCAAATTTCGGCAATTGAATATCAATTACAACTAAATCTGGTTTTATTGCCGTAAATTCCTCCATGATCTTGTTAAAATCAGTAATCCCATACACATCATAAGACCAGCCGATTAACCGATCCTTTATTTCATTAAATAATGTTACATCATCTTCAATTAACAACAGTTTAAACAAGGGAATCACCACACTTTTTTGCGTCATAATAATTAATTGTATAATATATCCTGTTTATGTGCTATAGAGGTGGTCTCTGTAAAATAATCTGTCATACTAAATTAAACAATAAATATAAAAACTTGTTGTCATTTTTTATCAATTCCTCATATAATATGAATGAATGAATGATTCATTCTAAATATAGTAAAAGGAGAGTTTTAAACCATGAAAAAAATGATAACAGCCTCTAAGTGGGATTTAAGTGGAAAATATGTAATTATCACCGGAGCAACCAGCGGGATTGGGCTTGCTGCGGCTAAGGAAATTGCTGCTCTCGGGGCAAACATGGGAATCGTCGTCCGAAATGAAGGAAAAGCAAAAGAGATAGCAAAACAAATCAAAGAATCCTCGGGCGGGAGCAGAAAAGTAGATGTATTTTTGGCAGACATGGGTTCACAGCAATCGATACGCCGGGTGGCCGCCGAAATCTTAGATAAGTGCCCTAGAGTGGATGTCCTCATTAACAACGCTGGAGCGCTATTTCAGAACCATCAGTTAAATGACGACGGACTTGAAATGACATGGGCTGTCAATCATATTGGACCATTTCTGCTTACTATGCTTCTGCTTAACCGCTTGAAGGAAAGTGCCCCGGCCCGGATCATTACTACCGCATCCCACGGTCATAAGATGGCGAAGAAGGGAATCGACTTTAACGACTTGGGGGCTGAACAGCTTTACAAACCGCTAAAGAAGCTAATGGGCGGTCCGACATTAAGGTATGGGCAGTCAAAGCTGGCGAACATTTTGTTTACCGCGGAACTAGGAAAACGGCTTGAAGGGACCGGGGTAACGTCCTATTGCTTTGATCCTGGGCTGGTGGCTACAAATTTCAACCAAAATAACGGACGGTTAGCACGGGCAACGATGGCGGTAATGAAGCTGTTTTCACGCAGCCCTGAACAGGGAGCGGAAACACTGGTGTGGCTGGCAGAGACAGACGAAATCAGCGATCAAACCGGGCAATACTATATCGACAAAAAAGCAGAACTCCCGTCTGAACCAGCCCGAGATAGGCAAACGGCAAATCTGCTCTGGAAGGTTAGTAAACAACAAACGCTGCTTACAGATACGGTCGATTTGTAGCTCATTGTCGAGAGTAGTTTAAAAATATGATATACTCCTTAATGATATCCAGATAATGGAGGATGTAAATAAAATGGCACCATCAAATGAACAGAAGCTTGAACAAATTCACCAGCAACGAATTAATCAGATTAAAAAGGCGGCCATAAAAGTATTTGCTCATCGGGGAATTGTCGGAACGAAAATGAGTATGATTGCTGCTGAGGCAGGAATCAGTCAGGGACTATCCTATCGGTACTTTAAATCAAAAGAAGAGCTATTTATTACCCTCATTCAAGAGGCGATGGAAGAGGCAAATGCTGCTTTTCAACATGTCCAACAGCTGCCGGGCACACCGTTGGAACAAATTAGAACGCTTACCCAAAATATCCTTGATGAAAGTAATAAATATCCCTTCTTACTTATCCAGCATGCTAGTGTTTCGGATGAGGTTCCTGCGAAGGCGAAGCAAATAATTGAACACTATTCCGCTAAAGCTTGGATTGAACAACTAATTCCACTATACATCAAAGGGCAGCAACTAGGTGAATTTTGCGAAGGGGATCCGTATAAACTATTATTCTGCTACATGTCCGTAATTACCGGTCTCATGCTGCAGGAAAAACAAACTGAAGGGAAAAATTGGAGCGAAAATGTTGATATCTTAATGAAAATTTTAACGAAATGAGAAGTTGTTGGGTTTAGTTGCAGCTAAAGATTTTGGCGCACAGTGATTTAATCGTAATCAAAATCGGAATATACAATCCTATTTTATAAGAGAGTATTAAAAAATTATTAGTAAGGAAGAGGTCATTCAATTGAAAGCACTAGTGTTTAATACATTCGGAGGCCCGGAAGTATTGGAATATCTTGATATCGAGGATCCGGTTATCGGACCGGATGAAGTACTGGTAAGGATGAAAGCAATTGGTTTGAATTTTGCAGATATATATAGAAGGAAAGGGAACTATCATCTGGCAGGTAACCCGCCCTATATTTTGGGATATGAAGGAGCAGGAATCGTAGAAAAGACGGGAGCAAATGTCCAAGAAATTAGCGTTGGTGACCGGATTGCATTTGCCGATGTCCCATATGCGAATTCAGAGCTAGTGGCAGTTCCTTTTGAAAAAGCCATCCCTGTCCCCGCTGAAATCACCTTTACGGAGGCTGCTTCTGTATTGCTGCAAGGGCTGACGGCGCATTATTTAACGAAGGATAGTTATATGGTGAAAAAGGATGATCATGTATTAATTCATGCGGCAGCCGGCGGTGTCGGACAACTTCTCATCCAAATAGTAAAGCTGCTAGGCGGCAAGGTAATTGGTTTAACATCCTCTAGCGAAAAAGCAGCCGCTGCCAAGAAAGCCGGAGCGGATCAAGTTTTCCTGTATAAGGATAACTGGGTGCAAAAAGTGCTTCAAGAAACGAATGGAAATGGGGTCGATATCGTTTATGATTCAGTAGGTACCACGCTTCAAGACAGTTTTGCAGCAACACGCATCGGTGGAACGGTTGTATTTTTTGGAATGGCAGGGGGAGATCCCATTCCGGTAGATCCAAGAATGTTAATGGATACATCAAAAACGCTTACTGGCGGGGATCTTTGGAATGTTCTTACATCACGTCAAGAACGGGTAAACCGAGCAGCCGAGTTATTCAGCTGGATGGAAGAAGGAAAAGTAAGGATATCCGAGCCAACGATATTTTCTCTGCGAGATGGCCAGGAAGCACACCGTTTTCTAGAAAGCCGCAAGAGCACTGGGAAGATTCTATTAGTTCCTTAAAGGGAAAAGAAGAGGCGAACAGTGACTGGCACTGTTCGCCATAACTTACTAAAAACGTAATGCTGGAAACTTGATTGAACTCGGAGCTGAAATTAAGATTTAATAACGAGCTGTTTTTCTTTTTCCACTTCCATTGCCGAGACAATATAGGCAAACCCATTCAATAAAAAGTAAATGACATTGGATTGTACCCGTTCGTTTTCCCCTAAATAAGTATTTAAAATAATGGTGAAAGAATATAAAACAACAAAAAATAAAGCGATTTTATTAAAAATTATCATTCGATAACAACCCCCTTATTAGGATTCATATCTTAATCATATTTGCGTTAAGCTGGTATTATGCTTGCCGTGATTTATTAGAAAGGAGGACAACATGCAATTTTCCTTTGACCACCTAGTTTGTTTTTTGAAGAAACCAGAGGAGGCTATTCCCTTGTTAAAACAAAGAGGAATCCATGCTGCGAACGGAGGGCGTCATGATTCTTGGGGAACCTATAATTCGCTAACTTACTTTGGTTTAAGCTACATTGAGTTTTTGGGGATTGAAAATCAATCAATCGCTGAGAAACAAGAGGAGAACCGGCTGATTACTCAAATCGTGGAGCAGCTTTCCAAACGGAATCGGGAAGGTCCTGCTAGGATTGCTATTCGTACAGATGATATTGAACAATTAGCAGTAAAGCTTAGAGCAGAAGGATATACAGTTTATGGGCCACTCCCGGGCGAACGGATGCGAGCAGATGGGCAGGTAATCAGATGGTCACTGCTTTTCCCTGAAAACAGGGATAACGAACTAACTCTGCCATTCTTTATCCAATGGGAAAAGCCGGATAAGCAAAGGGTTTTAGATTTAGAGGAGCAAGGGTTTATTGACTCGCACACGACGGGAAATCCAAAGTTTGAAAGTGTCGGCTTTGTTGTCCATAACTTGGAGGAAGCAATTAAAAGATGGGGGAATTTATTCAACCTTAAACAGAGTGAGGAATTTGTCGATTTAACAATCAATGCACGATGCAAAAAGCTAGAATTACCCGGTGTGCCACTGTTGTTCTGTACACCAATAGGAGAGGGACTCGCTGCGAAGATTCTAAAAGAAAAAGGAGAAACCCCCTTTTTAATAAACCTCACAGGAACAGACCAAAACCCCCTTATTGAAATGCTGAATGGCCTTTGGAGATTTCAATAAGTCCAATTGAAAAGGTGTTGTAATGGTTGTGATTACGATTTAGATTACGGCTAATTTCAAATACAAGAAAAGGGGACTTGGTTTAAAAACCAAATCCCCTTTTCTATACATCATTCAGAATAGAACGTTCATATTTATTGATCTGCATGAGGGGACTATTTTTGTTGAAAGTGAAGAAGGGGAAGGAACCACATTTACGATCACAATCCCGTTAAAGGCATAGCCCCCTTTTTATCATCATAAAAATTAATAAAATTTTAAGAAGATATTAATTTGCTTAGGCTATACTATTGATAGAATTTAAGTCAAAATGTCAGGGGATTTTAGGAATGAAATCAATGCAGAATGAAAGCAAAAAAACTCGCCTTTTAGCCAGTTATATTCCTAATCCAAAAGAACGAAGAACCATCCTTACATGTTTCATCCTCATGCTTTGTTTATTTTTCATTGGGATTGTAGTCATTTCGCTAAATCATCAGCAGCTAATGTTGCAAGAATACAAACACTATAAAGGATTCCTAAAGCAATTTGGATCCATTTCAAGAATAATTTATTTTGCCGTTTTAGCCATTTATCCTGTTTTTCTTTTAATAAAATGGAAAGGTCTGAAGAAAATCCAATGGAGAGGTTTTCAGTTAAAAGGGTTCATCCAGTTAATCGCTAAGTTGGTCAGAAAATGGCATGTGCCTCTTGCGCTTGCAGCTACTGGAATTGTATTGCTACATGGGTATTTGGCCATCATGAGAGGCTTTAAATGGGATTTTACAAATGTTACGGGAATTTTGTCTATTATCCTGTTGCTATTTCTCCTTTTCATGGGATTAAAACGTTTTAAGAAAAAAGATAATAAATGGCATTTGAAGCTTGCTATTGGGTTTCTAGTTTTATTCATGATTCATGCAACTTTTTAAAATTTTTGGTGCCTGACACCCGATGCGTTAACACATTAACGCTGTGGGTGTCAGGCACCTTTTTCTTTAATAATCAGTTACGGTAAGATTTCTGTCCAAAAAGGTTTCAATTAATTCGCTAATTTGATAGGCAGCTTGTGGGGAATCAAAATTTTCAAATACGTGCTCACAGCTGTTTTTATAACTCATAATCTCATCATAATGGGACATATGCCGTTCGATAACTTCATCACTGTCTTGACGATTCTGGTGTCTTTGGATAATCGTATCTCGATCAGAATAAATAAATAAACGTACGACGCTATCACCATACATCTTTTTCAACTTTTCAGTACCTTCGGGATTTAAAGTCAAATAGACAAGGTCATGGTTTTCAAATGCTTTAACAATATCGTGTTCGCGAATTCCATAATGAATTCCATCGATTTCGACACTCTCTAGAAATTCCTGTTGTGCCTGCATGTGTTTGAAGGTATCTTCGTTAACAAAGTGATAGTCTTCACCATTTTTTTCATAATGTCGGGGGGAGCGAGTAGTGTAAGAGAGAACGGTTTCCATATCGAATGCGGTAGCGACCATTTTAGCGATGGTTTTTCTTCCTGAGCCATCAGGACCGGTATAAACGAATATCTTTTCTTTTCCTTTGATTTCAAACATAGTGGAGCCTCCTTTTTTTTATTAAAAACAAGAAATGGCCCTAAACATGGGGACTTTGACTAGAAGTGGGGATGGGTTACTATTATTATATCAAAACGTTGTCACTAATTGGAAGGCGAATTGTGACATCATCTTGCCCGCCAGGTCCGGATAAAAAAGAAATGGCAGGTGTCAGGCACCCGCCATTTTGTAAAATTTAGTTATTGCATTTTTGTCCATGTGCCATTATTCCATGTTTGGAACCCTTTGTCTGTTGGTTTAATTTCTACGATTGGTGCTGCCGTAGGAGATTTTTATTCAGTAAGTCATATTCGGCAAAAAATGTCCATCAATTCCAAACTCAAAGTAATTTTGTATATAAGTCTCACTATCAGCCTGTATAATAGGGTAGACAAGAATATGACATCTAGGAGTAGACCAATGGATACAAAAGAGCTATCGTTACTGAATTATTACTATGGTAAGTTGAATGAAAATACCTTTGATGAGAAGGATATCTATGCTTTTTTACAATTAATCCGAAATCGGAGTAAAGAGGTTCGCTGTATTAATGAGCTAACAGATTTTGTTGTGCAGCGGGAGGAGTATAAGGGTTTTATTAAGGACTACCTATTTGAAACGAGAAAAAAGTTTGAGAGCCTGGGGAAAACGAATGCAGCTCTTAGGATTGAAGATGTATTTTCCTTCAAGGAATTGAAAAATGGCATTAACAAGGCTTTAGAGAAATGGCAGTTAAAAGGTTTAACGAACGAGAAAATAAATGATTTTGTTACCTGTCTTATTTCGATTCTGCAGCAGATCAACATCACCGATGATGGCAGGGAAATTGGGAAACTCTTTTTTGCCATTTCAAATAAAGAGATTATCTTGATGGCAGAAATAGAGGTGTATCAAAATGTTTTCAAGAAGACTAATGCTGTCTTTCCAGTCCTGACCGCCAATAATAGTTACCTGGATTTGAAAAAGCAGGATCGATTTGATACGCCCTATTTGTTTGCTGATAAGGTGATTGAAATAACAAACCATGATGGGGAATTGAAAATCATTATTCCGGAATAGACGATAATCTAATCTAACATGTGCCAACTTATGAAAAATGCAAAACACCTTTCAAAAAATTTGAAAGGTGTTTTGCATTCTATTCAATAGATTTCCTACTTTAACGCGAATCCCCTATTTTTTAAACCTCAACCGGGGCGACTTTAACTGTCCAGTTAAATGGGTCCGCTTTTATCCCAAGCTGTATTCCAGTTATTTCTTCATAAATACGCTGTGACAGCTGGCCGATTTTATTATCATTAATTGTGATTGAGCGCTCATTCCAATTTAATTCGCCAACGGGTGAAATAACGGCAGCTGTTCCTGCGCCGAAGACTTCCTCAAGTTCACCGCGCTCATGTGCGGCAAAAATCTCTTCAATTGAAATTTTCGCTTCGTGAACGGGTATGTTCCAATATTTTAATAATTCAATAACTGAATCACGTGTAACACCAGGTAAAATACTGCCATTCAATTTTGGTGTTACCACTTCGCCATTGATTTTGAAGAAAATATTCATACTGCCGACTTCTTCGACATACTTATTCTCTTTTGCGTCAAGCCAGAGAATTTGGGCGAAACCATTTGCCTCGGCCTTTTCTTGTGCCTTCATGCTGGCGGCATAATTGCCGGAAGTCTTCACATGGCCAACTCCGCCGATCACAGCCCGAACATATTGCTCTTCTACATAAATTTTAACAGGGCTTAATTGGTCGCCATAATAGGCTCCTGAAGGCGACAGGATGACAAGGAGTTTATATTGGTTTGCAGGACGGACGCCGAGATAGGGTTCAGTCGAGAAAATAAAGGGGCGAATGTAAAGGGATGTCCCTTCACCATCTGGAATCCAATCTTTTTCCGTAAAAATTAATTGTTTAATGGCACGTAATAAGAAACTCTCATCAATTTGTGGAATACACAGTCTGTCGCATGAATCATTTAGTCGCTTCATGTTCTTTTCAGGACGGAAGAGTTGAATCGTCCCATCCGCTGACTTATAGGCCTTTAAGCCTTCAAAAATGGCTTGTCCATAGTGAAAAACCATAGCGGCCGGGTCAAGCGTTAATGGTGCATAAGGAATAATCCGCGGATCATGCCAACCGTTTTCGACATGATAATCCATTACAAACATGTAATCGCTGTAATACTTTCCAAAACCGAGTGAAGCTACTTCCGGCTTTTCCTTTAACTCTTTTCTTTGAATAAAGGTAATTTCTTGTTTCAAACTTACACCTCATATCTATTATCTGATTTTTTTTAAGAGTACGCTAATTTTAGCTAAAACTCAAGTTTATAAACTGAAGTTTGATGGGACGGAAATCTCCTGATTTTTGCTCTTAAGTTCCTAAAGTACCGTCCCTATGCTTCCTTTCCTTCTTTGTCCAAACAAAGGTGAGAATGAAGCAGCCAAGTAATATAATTGCGCCAACCGTAAAAGGAAGACTCATATGCCAGTCAAAAAGCGTCCCTGCTAATGCAGGTCCAATCATGTTGCCTAAACTCATGTATGAATTATTCATACCGGCTGCATAACCTTGTTCATCTCCGGCTGTTTTTGAAATTAAGGTATTAACGGCAGGACGTATTAAAGTAGTGGCAATCGAGAATATGGTGGCGACCATTAGAATGATGAAAAAGCCGCTGACATATAACATGCCATATAGACTAATTGCTGCAACAAGTAAACCAAATAGAATGATTTTCATTTCACCAAACACAGTAAAAAGCTTATTTAGTACAAAGGCTTGAACGATGACTCCGACAAAGCCGCCAACGGTCATGACTATGGCAAGGTCATTTGGGGTGTAATGAAATTTATACGTTAAAAACATCGTTAAAGTTGATTGGAAGTTAGCTATTCCGAAGGAGAATACAAACACAACGATTAATAAAACAAAGTAGCTTGTTTTGAAAGAGCGGGCCATTTGTTGGAATAAATTTTCTCCTTTAACCTGCTTTTTCATAACAGGTTTGACGGATGGAAGGATTATGATAGATAGAATTCCAGCAATGATGGTTGCGGAGCCTCCAAAATAGAACGGAAAGTGCAGACTGACATTGGATAGAAAGCCACCGATCCCAGGCCCAATCATAAAGCCTAATGAAATCGCCGCACCGATCCAGCCCATCGCTTTCCCGCGTTCTTTATTTGTTGTAAGATCCGCTGTATAGGCCATAACTGGAGGCACGATAAAGGCTGAACCGACACCAGTAAAGAATCTGCAAACAAAAAGCATCCATAGTTCTGTAGACAGCCCGAAGCAGATTTGGGAAAGGCCGTTCACGAAAAGACCGAAAATGATTAAATTTTTACGGCCATGGCGATCGGATAAATTTCCAGCAACCGGTGAGAAAATAAACTGGGCAAAGGCAATCACCGCAATAATAAAGCCTAATACCTGCCCTGCTGCACCAAAGGTTTTCAAATAGGCTGGCATAACGGGGACGATGAGTCCAACCGCACTAAAGGTGATGAACATATTAAACATCAAAATATATAATGCCAACTTTTTTGAGGACTTCATATAAATCTCACTTTCTTATTTATTTCGCATTCCTAAATAAAAATTATAGCGCTGTTTTAATGCTTAAACAATAAAAAGGAACTTACCATGGTATTTTATATAACTATAATGTATACAAAGACAGCCTTTAATATAATTAAATGGTGAAACGTCAGCTTGAATAAATTTTTCCAAACCATTCTTTCCCCTAAATTTCCGGCTCTAGTTAAAATAATGTTAAATGTAATGGAACTTTAATGATAGATAAATGCTCTAATTGCTAAAGAGGCAGTGGGGAAGGAGATACTAGCGTTGTGATCACATCGATAACGGATATTATCATTTTGAAAAAAATAAAGAGTAAAGATATGACGGCAGTGATCGATTGGTTTGAGACAAGAAAATCAAAGTTTTATAAAATTGGCTGGGCATATTTGAAAAACCATCATGATGTCGAGGATGTTTTTCATAATACGATTATCAAAGTCCATGAAAAAGTCGGTCAGTTAAAGGAAGATCGATATTTTGAATCATGGGTGACCTCAATCTTTATCAATGAGTGTCGATCCATTTACCGAAAAAGGAAACAAAAAGAGATGACTAGTCCGCTAGATACGGTGGATAGTCACCCATTTGAAACAAGGTTGGAAGTGTTGACAGACCTTGATAAGCTTGATGAGAAATATAAGGAAATGCTTATTTTAAAATACCTGAAGGGCTATTCCCAGGAGGAAATTGCCGAAATGCTTAAATTGCCGGTCGGGACTGTGAAATCAAGATTGTATCGGGGCCTAATAATGCTGAGAAAAATAAGCAAGGAGGGTGAAGATAATGAATTGTCATGAGAGTCAAGAACAATTAATCGATTATTTAGAAGGAAGTCTTGATGAAACAAGCAGAAAAGGAATAGAAGACCATTTACATAAATGTATTGGCTGCCAAGTGGAAATGAGGGAATTACAGCAAGTCGTTGTGGCCATCGAGTCTGAAGGTGAGAGGATTCAAATTCCCGAGGATTTTATGAGAAATGTGCGCAATAAAGTTGCTAAAAGCCAGGAAGGCAGACGGAAATCATATAAACAGCGAACAATGATTGGGTTGGTTGCAGCGCTTTTCTTAACCGTATTTGTCGGAACTGCCGTTGCTACTAATGGCTTTGCAAGTGTAATCGAATGGTGGAAGGATTTAAGCAACAAGCAAGACACACAAATGCAGACTTTTGTGCAGCATGGTTTAGGCGAGAAACTCAACTTGGCAGCTGAAAGCGATGGTGTGAAGGTGACAATCACGGGTGTCGTTGCCGATGACATCCAGACGCTAATCTATTATGAAATTGACGATCGAAATAAGGGAAATAAGTATATGATTAATTACACGGATGGTCTGAAAATCGCCAATCAGGAAAAAGATTGGAACAGCGTAGATGATCCATCCTACTCACCAGTTATGAACCATCTTAGCCTATATTCGGAAAAAGACCATGTTTTTAAAGGCCGACTGGGTGTCGCCCCGATGTCCGCCGATGCGGGAAAGATTCAACTGGAACTTAGCAAGCTAGAGATGGTGACACAAACTCCTGGGAATTCGGACACCTCTCAAAGCGTATCTGGTGAAAAAAAGGATTTTTTAAAGGGAGATTGGCGGTTTGACATTCCGGTAAAAAAACATCGAGCAATTGTTCATGATATCCACGTTGATACTGAAATAGATGGGAATCCAATTATTTTTGAAAAGCTGACGATTGCCCCAACCACGACAGTATTATCGTACCGCTATCATAATGAAAATCCAAACAGAAGGATGGAATATATTAATTTTTCCAGCCTCGAAAGCAAGGGGAAATTTGTTTTTGACCAACAAGGATTTGGCGGTTATGGGGGATCCGGTGGGTATGCAGCCGGCTGGAATTCAGCAGAAGCAACCTTTGAATCACTTTATTTTGAAAAACCAACAGAAATCAAGATTCACATTGATAGTGCGACATTTTCAGTAAGCAAGCCAGCGAAATTTGTAATTGATCGTTCAAAAGCAATGCCACAGTCCTTTGAGTATTTAGGGAATAAAATCACGATTGAGGAAATGGAAGTCGGCAATCCGACGAAAATTGTGATGACGGAAGAGCTGAACCCGAAAAGGGCCTATGAAATGCTCAATTATCATTTTTATGACAAAGATGGTCATGGTGGAAATGGGGTTAGGACGGATGGATATTTCATCGATAAAAAGGGTGACAAATATAAACTAAGTGACTATTTGTTTCGGCAAAATGAGCTGGATCATCCACGAATGTTCTCTACTGAGCACCATATCGAGTTTTCCGGGGAGAACAATCAGGAACCCAATGTGCCAGTTGGTATAGAAATTGAAGGCTACACCGTCACTTCATTTTACGATAAAACGGTTAGAATTTCATTGAAATAAGAGAAAAGGTGCCGACCCCCGTTGCGTGAACACATTAACACGCTAGCGGTCAGGCACCTTTTTACGCAGAATGATGTAGTTAGCAGTTAAATCATTGTTGTTATCCGATTGATTGAAAATAATAGAGCAAAAAAACCTGAAGCAAGCAATTTGCTTCAGGTTTTTTTACAATAAATGAAATAATATAGGGAAAAACAGTTCTACAGAAGGGAGGAGTTAGATGGATTTTTTGATAACGGTATTACTACTATTGGTTTGTTTGTTAATTTCTAATATTATTAGCCATTACATCCCCATTCTTCCTACGGCGTTAACACAAATCGCTTTTGGGATCATCATTGCCCTAATATTTAAGAATATTTCAGTCGAAATAGAAACAGAGTGGTTTTTGCTGCTGTTTGTGGCACCGCTTTTATACAACGATGGCAGACATTTTCCTCGTGAAGAATTGTGGAAGCAGAGAGCATCAATCTTTGGTAACGCGATTATCCTTGTACTCATAACAACCATTGGCGGGGGATATTTCATTCATTGGATGATACCGGCTATGCCGCTTGCAGCGGCATTTGCGTTAGCTGCTATTTTATCGCCAACAGACCCTGTGGCTGTGAATGGAATTGCCAAACGCATTCATATTCCTGAAAAGATATTAAATCTAGTTAGAGGGGAATCGCTAATTAATGATGCTTCAGGTTTAGTTGCCTTTAACTATGCGGTAGCAGCAGTAGTGACGGGTTATTTTTCATTACGGGAGGCACTCGTTAATTTTACCTATATGTTTTTAGCGGGTGCCATATTAGGCGTGATCCTCGGTTTACTCGTTACCTGGATTCGATTTATCTTACGCAAACAAGGAATAAATGACGTGACTTTTCATTCGTTGTTACAAATTATGACGCCGTTTATTATCTTTATGATTACAGAAGAACTCTTGCATGCGTCTGGAGTTATTGCTGTCGTCGTGGCCGGTATTGTTCATTCTTTAGTAAAAGAAAGAACGGAAACCATGTTGGCCGAGGAACAGGTACTTACGGAAAACATCTGGTCGATTGTTTTATTTATTTTGAACGGAGTTGTATTCCTTTTACTAGGATTAAACATTCCTTCATCCATGATTGAATCGGTAGCTAATCCTGCTTATGGAAATTGGTTAATCATTGGGTATGTGCTGGCCATTGGGATCATTATATTGGGAATTCGCTTTGTTTGGTCGTACATTTTTTCTTATTATGAATATCGCTCAGGTAAAACAAAAGATGTGGCAAAACCCAACTTGAAGACATCCTTGTTAACTAGTTTAACAGGTGTCCGTGGTGCCGTTACAATGGCAGGGGTTCTTTCCATTCCTTTCATAGTTACGGGGGGAAAGGCATTCCCTGAACGCTCCTTAATTCTGTTTATCGCAGCAGGGGTCATTCTTTTTACGTTGATTGTGGCGACCGTGTTTCTGCCAATGTTGGTTAAAGGTGAACCTGCTGAAGGAGAAACAGGGGATCATCTCGATTTAAAAGAGGCAAAGAGAAGAATTTTGCTAGCAGCTATTAAGAAAATAAGGTTAGAAATGAATGAAGAAAATGAAGCGATTGCGTATGAATTAATTGATGAATATAAGATTATGTTTCAGCAAATACAACCAGAACAGAATTCGCTGGAACAAGGGACCGTTGTTTATCAACAAAAATTGAGAGAAATCCGGTTATTGTCCTTAAAAGTAGAAAGAAAATATATCCATAATGTTATGGAGAAAAACGGAATGGATGAAGCGATTTTTGAAATATTTGAGAAATCACTTGATCTTCGGGAAGAAGCACTCTCAAACAATGGTCGTTCTAGTGCGATGTATTTAATTGGAAAAGTGATAAGGGAATGGAGGCGCATTAGGAGTCATTTTCGGAAAAAAGATAAAGAAACAAGGTTAGCGAAATTAAAATTAGGAAGGGTGATCCAATTAAAGTCGTTTCAGACTGCGCTTGAAAATTTAGAAGGAATGGCTAAAGAATATGAAAGGCCAGATATTGTATATGCGGTGATTTCAGATTATAAAGTAATGATTAGTCGATTAAAGAGACCAACCGCACGCTATAATGAAAAAAATGACGAGCAAAAAGAAGAACTCCGTCTTAAGGTAATGGAAATCGAACGTTCAGAAATTCATAAAATGTACGAAGCCGGAGATATTGACAGAGAGCAAGCAAGGGAATTAAGAAGATTTGTAAACTACATTGAAACAGTTACATTGCATGAGCATGTGGAATGAACGAGAGAGGAAGGTGTCCACCCCACGTGTACATTTG
The DNA here is from genome assembly GCF_044754175.1 of Neobacillus sp. NPDC093127. Lineage (NCBI taxonomy): Bacteria > Bacillati > Bacillota > Bacilli > Caryophanales > Bacillaceae > Neobacillus > Neobacillus sp. NPDC093127. The sequence goes on along the minus strand of NZ_JBIVOP010000030.1, from coordinate 14,516 downwards.
TCCACGGGTGGTGCCTGACACCATCTTTTTAGGAAAAAATTAACTTTACATTTTTTTATTGGAACTTAACATTTGTTCACAATATATGCTATAGTTATCTTGGGAATTTTAATGATAAACAATAATATTTGAAAAGGCAATTTCGCTTCTTAATAGAGAGGAGAAACTGCCTTTTTCTTTTTAAAGGAGGGGAAGTTGTGAAACGAGCTTTTCACAACTATTGATATGAGTTTTGTTGGTTTATTTCTTTCAGGTGCCGTCGTATTTCTAAACAGCCTAATGTCATTAGGGAAGGCAGACGCAAAGAGTGTTGGGATATTTAATATTTTTGTAGGCACCATCCAAATCATTATTCCATTTTATTTACTCATTGTTTCAGATCAAAATAATTGGGAACTTTATAATGATGCGTCGATTTTTCTATTTGGCTTAACCTTTTTATATGTTGGAATTACTGTATTGAAGGGCCTTGAGGGTAACAGCCTTGGCTGGTTCTGTTTATGGGTTTCTATTATTGCCATCGTTTATACAATTACATCTATTATTCACTTTCATAATGTTGTCAGTGCATTAACATGGGGAATGTGGTCATTTTTATGGTTTCTTTTCTTTTTATCAAATACGCTTAAAAAGAAAATTGACCATTACCTCGGTAAAGTTGCATTTGTCCAGTCTTGGGTAACGTTAACAATCCCATCGCTGCTTTTCTTTTTAGGCGTTTGGAATACACCAATTGTTTCTCAAATTTGGACATGCGTTTTAATTCTCTCCATTTTCTATTTTGCAGCTAGTCTATTCAAATTGAAATTAACCTTTAAAAAAGAGAATGAGGCTAAAGAGATTCAAGTAATTTAAAACAGGTGCCTGACCCTCGTGGCGTGAACGCAATAACACGCTGGGGGTCAGGCACCTGTTTCTTTTTCGTACTATTATTTTCCAGTAAATGTTTTTGCTTCTTTTGGTGATTCAGGTACTTTGATGGCACCTGATTTTATCTTTTCAATCCATTCTTTAACTTTTGCTTCAATTTCGTCCTTGTTTGCGGCTTTCGCATTGATTGGTGCTAGTCCTACACCATCTTCATGTAAACCATATAAGACAACTTTGCCGCCAGGGAATTTACCATCTTTCGTTTTCTGAGCGAGGTCTTGTACAGCGACATCAACGCGTTTAAGTGCTGATGTAAGAACGACATCTGCGCCCATGTCAGCCTGGTCACGGTCTACACCAATAGCCCAAATTTCTTTGCTTGGGTCTTTTTTCTTTCTGTCATTTGCTTCTTTGAAGAGACCGTTACCAGTTGCGCCAGCAGCTTGGAAGATGACGTCTACGCCGGAAGAATACATTTTAGAAGCGATTGCCTGACCATACTCAGCCTTGTCAAACACACCTGCAAATTGAACATCGACTTTTACTTCTGGCTTTGCAGCATTAACACCTGCTAAAAAACCAGCTTGAAATCGTTGGATAACAGGAACATCCATCCCGCCAATAAATCCGACGTGGTTAGATTTTGTAGCAAGTGCAGCTGCTACCCCCGCAAGGAATCCCGCTTCCTGCTCTTTGAAAAGAATACTTGCAACGTTTGGCTGGTCTACTTGTTCATCAACAATCGCAAAGTGACTATCTTTATGTTGCTTTGCGACATCCCCAACGGCATCCGGCATTAAGAAGCCGATGCCGTATACTAAGTCAAACCCTCGGCGGACAAGAGTATTTAGATTTGTTGTATAATCGGCATCCGACTGGGATGGAAGGTAATCATAGCCGTCTTTACCTTTAGTTAATCCATTTGCTTTACCGAAGTTGACAAGCCCTTCCCATGACGATTGGTTAAATGATTTATCATCAACACCACCGACATCAGTAACCATAGCTACAGTGAAGTTTTTGTCTTTGCCTCCGTCTTTAGCTGTGTCATTACTTTTTCCACAAGCACCTAATAATGTGCCAGCTGCAAGAACAAGTGATAACGCCAATCCAACTTTACGTTTTTTCAAGATAGTTTGCCTCCTAGGATTGATATTTGATAAAACAATAACGCTTAATAAACTTTAGTTTATTATTTAAACTTAAGTTTACATTATACTTCTAACTAAATCGTTGGTCAACAAATTTGTTAACAATGCAATTAAGTTTATATTTACCAAGTTAAGGATTATTAATTAGTAAAATTCATAAATAACAAAGGGATTGAAGATTATTATTCGAATAAATAAAGGGAGGCGTCTATTTTGAGAAAGTTTGGAGGAAACAAAATGGGCTATATTGAGGAATTACGAGAAATAATCGGAACTAGGCCGCTCATTTTAGTAGGGGCTGTAGTGGGGGTAATCGACCCACATGGGAAAATTTTATTACAAAAACGACCTGAAGGTATCTGGGGGCTTCCTGGGGGCCTGTTAGAATTAGGTGAGTCTGCTGAGGAAGCTGGAAGAAGGGAAGTTTTTGAAGAAACAGGAGTCGAAATTGGCGAGCTTCAGTTGATAGATGTTTTTTCAGGGAAGCAGTATTTTAGAAAACTAGCCAATGGGGATGAATTCTATCCAGTTACAATTGCCTATTTTTCAAAAGATATTAAAAACAGCACGATTAAAATTGATGGCGTAGAATCGATTGATGCTGGATTCTTTGATATACGAGAATTGCCGGAAGACACGAGTCCTTTAATCAAGAAGATGATTAATCAATATCCTAAAATATTCAGATAACCAATGTCCTATCTACATAACGTGAGAAATCTTGAGGGGGAAATATAGTGGATGTTAGTGAAATCATCGTGTCAATAACTCCAATAGAGGCAAGTAATAAGGTTGAACAAGCCATTGTAAATGGAAGTATTTCAGGGACATTAATTGATCGTTACCATCGATCGATTGGTGATAGAGAAATCATTGTATTGGTGTTAGAAAAATTCTATTTTCGTTCCAACAATCGTGGTTCCATGACGGTCACGATAGATAATTTTGAAGGGGCGACAAAAGTGCATGCCGCAGCATCCGGCACTGGTCAAGGAGCAATTTTTAGGTTCGATTGGGGTGCGGGGAATAGCTTTATAAACAGTGTCATCGATACTTTAGAACCGTATAAAGTGAAGTAAATAATAAGCAAAATACATTCGAGGGATATTGATGTCAAATATAAAAGATATTGCAAAATTAGCTGGTGTATCCATTTCAACGGTTTCAAGGGTCTTGAATAACCATCCATATGTAAAGGATGAAAAGCGAAGAAAAGTTTTACAAATCATCGAAGAATTGAATTATCAACAAAATGTGAATGCCATACACCTTGTTAAAGGGAAGACATTTATGGTAGGTGTGATTCTTCCTTATGTTGAACATCCTTATTTTCAATCAATTGTTGGGGGAATTATTAAAGCAGCTAACTCCAGTAATTTTGCTGTTGTTTTATGTCCCACTAATTATAATCAAATTGACGAACTCAAATATTTAGAGATGATGAAAAGAAAGCAGATTGATGGGGTTATTATCTGTTCTCGCGCAAATAAATGGGAAGTAATTTTACCATTTACTGAGTATGGCTCACTGGTTTCTTGTGAACTGGCAGAAGAAATACCATGTGCGTATACGGACCATTTTGATGCCTTTTCTTCTGCTTTAAATTTCCTGATTGGAGAAGGTCATAAATCAATTGGATACTCTGTTGCAAGGACTAATAGTACCAGCAGTAAAATGAGGCTTTCTGCTTTTCGTGATGTTCTCGCAAAAAACAATCTGCCCATAAATGAGTCTTTCATTTTTTCTGATTGTATCGACATAGAAGATGGAAAGAGGATTGTCAAAGAACTTGTTCAATTAAAAGAACGTCCGACGGCGTTACTGGTGAATGGGGATGAAGTAGCCGCCGGTGTATTGTTACAAGTTAAAAAAGAAGGATTAAGTGTGCCTGCCGATTTATCTATTATTGGATTTGATAATCAACCATTTTCGGAAGCTTTAGAACTTACTACCATCGACCAACACTTAAAAGAAATTGGGGAAAAAGCGTTCGATTTGTTCCTTCATGGTAGAAATCAAAAAGTTTGTATCCCATTCGAATTAGTGATTAGGAAGACCGTTTCAAAGTTGTAAAAATAAAATTATTTTTCCCTTGACCTGAAAATGTTTTCATAAATTACAACTCTATTGAAGGAGTTTTAAAATTCTTTTTCAATCAAGGAGATGGATAATATGAATAACCTGATGGGTTCATTACTTTTACCAGGAGAACGAATAAAATCAGGAATAACTGGAATATTTGAAATTGATGAAGGTGCAGGAATTCATTTTATAAATGGTAGTCTAATGGCAACGGACACTCGATTAATTTGGTTCTCCAAATACCCGCTAGGTCAGAAGGAAATCAAAATTTACAAATATGTTGACCTCAATCATGTTGATATAACCCAAACATCGTTATCATTTCATAATGGTGTCACGATTAAAGGAAAATGGATTAGTAATGGGAATATGAAAGAATTTTTAGACACAATCAAGTTTTTTTCTCTTTATAGGCTTATCGACAAAGCTAGAAAACGATTTGATTAAGGTTATTAACAAAAAGCTATATAGGGAGATTAACCAGTCAGTAATTGCCCAAAAGGCAATCCATACAGCCTTACCTACTGTTATGGACATCCCATTGGAATATTATCATGTAATTTAAGCGGTATATTATGAAGTCAGTCCACTTTTTCAGAATTAAGTTTGATGAACCTTTGCAAAACAACAAAATAGCAGAGCTAACCCATAGGGGAATTGCTCTGCTATTATAGTTACTTTTATATCGCGGGTACTCCAAAAGAGAACGGCTTATTATAACCGCGAGGGACTGTTTTCTTCAGTTTAGTTATTCGCTCCATGACTTATCAGGTTTGTGAATATCCGGTAGCCGCCTGGAACTTGGCCTTGGATTTGGCGATAGAAGACTAGGTTTGTATAAAGGTATGTTCCTTTTCCGTAGTTAGCCATCAGAATTCCGCCATCGAATGGGTCTTCGCCTGGGTCTGCCATTCTGACAAATGTTTCGTATCGATTATCCCACGCCATTGGGAAATATAATCCTCTTTCTTGTATCCAATGATCCCAATCACTATCCGTAATTTTATTCGGATAGTTGAATAGCGGTGAGTTAGGCTGCAACACCGTTACTTTAGCATTCTCATCCGTTACCCTCCACTTAATGGACACATTTCCAATCGTTAATGGATATGGAGCTGTTGTTTGGGCGTTCCAGCCGTCACCAGGTTTATGGTATTGCACGACTAAGTGTCCGCCATTATAAACATATTGTTTGAGGCGTTCGTTACTAGCGATTAAGTCAGCCCGAGACAGGTAGGCGCGAATCCCAACAACGATGCTATCGTATTGACTTAAATCAGCTGTTTTCAAATCGGATTCCTTAAGTTTTGTTACATTTATCCCGACGTTAGTTAGATAATCTGCGACCTTATCAAATCCACTTTCAACATAGCCAATTTTTAAATGGTCATTCTTCAAAAGTTCAAAGGCGACACCGTTCACTTGTGCCGGATACTCGTAATAGAAGGTACCGATATGATCATAGTTAATCGTTTGAATAGTGGAGTTAAAAGTATTGCCGTTAACTGTTGCTTCAGCGTTAATTTTAAAGTCACCAGCTTTAATATCTTTTGGAGGTGTTAACGTGAAGCCGACCGCTTTTTCTTCTAAGTGGCTCTTGAAAGCAACTTCTGCTTTACTTGGCGAGACCTTCCATCCAGCCGGAACATTTAAGGTTACGGATGTTTGGGCAGCACTGGCCCGGTAATTTTTAACCTTAACGGTAACAGGGATACTCTCTTGGACATCAGCTGTATTCACGACAATGTCTTCAGGAGATAAGGTGAGACCAACATCCGGAAGAACCGCGATTGTCCCGTTTAATTCTTTGATTTGGCTTATTTTTGTACCTGTGGATTCATAGGTGATGTTTGCTTGAATGGCCGGTGTTTTGTAAGCATGGTAATACTCGGCATCCTTAGGAACCGCAACTTGATAGGACAGTTGTCTGGATTCTCCTGGAGCCAAGTTACCCGCTTTATCCTTGGAGGTAATTTTCCAGCCTGCCGGAACGAATAAATCAGCGCTGACATTGTGTAGTTTTTGTTTTCCGTTATTCTTTAGTGTTACGGTTACTTTTGTTGTTTGTCCCTTTGTAAGGATGTTGAATTCAGAAGAAGCGCTAACATCCAGCTGTGACGCAGCAAAGCTAGCGGTTTGCAATTGCTCTTCTTTTAAAGAAAGCTTATGAAGCAAATCATTTTTCAGCGCCGGAGAAAGCTTTGATTTTTTTGTTTTGTCCAGCAAATTGCGTACATCCTTTAAACTGCTCTGTGATTGCTCAAATATCTGTTCCTTCTTAGGGTAGGAAGAAACAATAGAGTCTAATTTACTTTGGAGCTTCGTAAAGTGCACTTTTAAGTCATTTTCAGTTTTCGGAAGTTCCTTTGCCCATTCGCTGAAATTATAGGGGACCCCTGCGAATAAAGCTGGCTGCTTTCCTACGGCTGTTTTCAGTAATTCAAGATTGACCTGCCTTGGTGCGGCGGGAATATCATTGCCCATTCCTTGGCTTTTGTGCATATAACGAGATTGTTCCCCTAATTGAGGATAGGTCATTTTGTAAATTGGGTCGTAGATACCGATTTCAATGGAGGTTGTGGCTGTTGCATTAGATTCCGCTGGTAAATAAAGCTTTTTAACCTGCCAGACAGATAGTCCCTCTTTTAATTGCTCAGGGTAAATAGCTGGATTTGCAGCCTCTTCAAAGGCACGTTCAGTTAATATTTCCATCGTACGGTGATGTCCGTGCTCAGAAGGAACGTTTCTAAATGAAGGCATAACAATATCTGGCTGATACGTACGGATAAAGCGAATTAGGCGCTCGTACGTTAAGTCCTCTCCCCATTTGGCTAATGTTTCTTCCGGACTTTTGGAAAAACCAAAATCATAAATGGCATCAGATGTTGTTTCACTAAGATGAAAGGCTTTGACACCGGTAATCTTAGCTGCTTCAATCATTTCCCTTGAGCGGATGATCCCTAAACCATTTCCTAGTTCATCCCCAATTTCGTTCTGGCCGCCTTCACCGCGGTTAGCAATTAAACTGGATGTTTTAACGCCGAGCCCTCTAGATAAATAGGCGAGAAAATCACTTCTCTCATCATCAGGGTGTGCCCCGGTATTTAGAAAGGTAACCGTCGTTTCGAGTGGTTTTACAGCATTCCATAGATCAACATCTGGTTCCTGTGCTTTGGCAGCACTTCCGCTAAAAGGCAGTAATGATACTACCAAGAGAATAGAAAGTAATCCAAGAAAAAACTTTTTCACTTTTGTAACCCCTTTCATTTTTGAATTAATATTCTAACGTTACACCCTCCCCTTGAATGTAGTAGTTAATAGGTTAGTTAAATTTCCTAACTAACTGAAGAAAAACACCCTTCACCTAATAATAAACACCTAGAAGGAGAAAAGTAAATTCAGAATATTAAAACAGTTATTTCTTCCTATAGGCAATTAAGGTATAGTTATATTAGACTATATAGTAGGTATAGTTTTAATATTCCCTCTTTTAAAAATAATTGTTGTAAACGGTTACTTTTTGAGTTATATTTTAGTTAATTCTTGAAACTAACTAACTAGACAAAATAATTAAGGCCGTGATGCAATGGTTATCAATGAAAATAAAATGCAAAACAAAAAAAGAATATTGCAGTGTATTTTGGAATATGCGCCAGTCTCAAGAGCAGAAATTGCTGGGAAAATGAAAATTAGTAAACCGACAGTCTCACTTTTAGTTGATGAACTGATCCAGGAAAACTGGATTTTTGAAAAAGGAAATGGCGAATCCACCTCACAAGGGGGAAGAAGACCGATTCATCTTTATTTCAACGAAAAAGCAGCTTATATAATTGGCACGGATATAGGCGGTACAAAAGTAAAAATGGTCATCAGTGACTTAAACGGAAATATTGTTGCTACGAGCAGTTTTCAAACAGAACACTACTTAAACACTGGCCTATTAAAGAAAATGGCAAAAGAAATTGGCATAATGATTCAAAAGAATGAGATTGATCAGCAAAAAATCTTGGGGATGGGTGTAGGCGTGCCCGGGATAACCGAAACGACTGGAATCGTAGTAGAAGCGCCCAGCTTAAACTGGATCCGCTATCCCTTCATTAAAGAAGCTGAACGATATTTGTCGTTTCCAATTTACATGGACAATGATGTCAATGTTGCCGCACTTGGGGAACAATGGCTAGGAAATGCCAAACAAAAGGAAAATGTCTTGTTCATGGCGATTGGCACAGGGATCGGAAGCGGCATTATTATTCATAATCAGCTATATCGAGGGTCCTCCAATGCTGCTGGGGAAATGGGCTATATGGTTACAGATAAAAACGATATGAAAAATGAATTCAAGCCGATTTTTCATCGGTATGGTTATTTAGAGAGTGTGGCTGGCGGAAAAGCAATTGGCGACAAACTCACAAAACTCGTACAGCAAAATCCATACCACCCCTTAAACGAACAGGCTAAATCAGAAGAGCTAACGGGTGAGATGGCATTTACGCTAGCGAAAAAAGGAGACGAGATCGCCCTCAAAGTAGTCGATGAGGCGATTGAGCATATAGCCTATGGAATTATTAATGCAGCTAGTTTATTAAATCCGGAGGTAATTATTTTGGGAGGTGGTGTGTTAAAGTCATCTGAATTCATCTTACCTAAGCTGCGTGAAATTGTGGATCACTATCTTCCTAGTTCAGTAGAATTGAATATTTCACAATTAGAAGAGAATGCAGGTGTATTGGGAGCCGTTTCATTATTTATACGGGAGCATGATAGTATTATTAACTTTACTTAAAGAGGGGGATTTTTTGTGAAAAATAAGAAAAAAGTATCGATTCTAACTGCTTTAACACTTTCCGCATCTCTTTTGCTTGCAGCCTGTGGCGGTGACGCTGAGAAAACTTCTAACACACCTTCAAAGAAACCGGCCGACAAAGAAGCTAAACTAGAAGAGAAAATTGTCGTTTATTCACCGCATGGAAAAGACATTTTAACGAAGTTTGAAAAACAATTTGAAGAGAAATACAACGTCGATGTTGAATGGCTCGACATGGGTTCACAAGAGGTGCTTGACCGGATTCGCTCGGAAAAAAATAATCCGCAAGCAGATGTATGGTGGGGAGCACCTTCGGTAAACTTTGATCAGGCAAAGGATGAGGGGCTGCTGGCGCCATATAAACCATCCTATGCAGATAGCCTTGACGCTGGCTTCCATGATTCTGACTGGAATTGGTCCGGTACAAGTCAAACGCCTGAAGTCATTATGTATAACAGTAAAGAAGTTAAAAAGGAAGACGCCCCTAAGGATTGGGACGAATTATTAGATGCGAAATGGAAGGATAAAATCATTATTCGTTACCCGCTTGCATCTGGAACAATGAGAACGATCTTCTCTGCGATGATTTACCGTGATTTCAAAGATTCCAATGATCCGGCAAAAGGATATGATTGGCTGAAAAAGCTGGATGCCAATACAAAGGAATATTCTGCAAACCCTGAGATGATGTACAACAAAGTGGCCAAAGGAGAAGGCGTTGTTTCTGTCTGGGCCATGCCTGATGTTGTTATGTTAAAGGAAAACAAAAATTATCCATTTGAATTTATTGTTCCAAAAAGCGGAACACCAGTCTTGACGGAAGGAATCGCAGTTGTGAAGGGGGCGCCGCATCCGAAGGCTGCCGAGGCATTCTACGAATTCGTGAATACACCTGAAGCCGCTAAATTATTGGCAGAAGAATTTTACCGAATCCCAACCAGAACAGATGTGAAAGATCTTCCAAAGTGGATTACCGATACGGAAATTAAGAAGATGGATATCGACTGGAAAGTCTTCCAAAAAGAAGGCGACGGCTGGATGAAGTATTGGGATGAAAACATCAAGAGCGGGGCAAAAGAAATCAAACAATAGGAAGTGTTAGGGAATGGCGTCGATAAAGATAGATCAAGTCCAAAAAGCGTTTGGAAAAGTAATCGCAGTCGATCATTTAGACTTGGAAATAAAGGATGGGGAATTCTTTACGTTCCTTGGCCCGAGTGGGTGTGGCAAAACCACCACACTGAGGATGATTGCTGGCTTTTATTATCCGACAAAAGGCATGATTCGTTTTGGCGATAAAGATATGACGCGCGTACCTCCTGAAAAAAGAAATACGGGCATGGTTTTTCAAAACTATGCCCTTTTTCCTCATATGACGGTGTTTGAAAATGTTGCTTTTGGATTAAGAGTAAGAAAAATCTCGGCAAAAGAACTGAAGACACGGGTACAAGATGTGCTTCGTAAAGTAAGGCTCGAGAAATATTCTGAACGTCAAGTGAGTCAGTTAAGTGGAGGGCAGCAGCAGCGTGTCGCCTTGGCAAGGGCATTGGTCATTGAACCGGAAATTCTTCTTCTTGATGAGCCGCTGAGCAACTTGGATGCCAAGCTCCGGGATGAGATGAGAAGCGAGATCTTAAGGCTGAAAGAAGAATATAAGATTACCACAATTTATGTCACCCATGACCAGGCGGAAGCGTTATCGATGAGTGACCGAATTGCCGTTTTTAACTTTGGCGTGTGTCATCAAGTCGGAACACCTTCTGAAATTTATAATGAGCCTGCGAATGATTTTGTTGCTAGTTTCATCGGTGAAATTAATCTTTTACCGGTTAAAGTGGTAAGGATTGAACAAGACCATGTCTATGTATCTGCCCAATTTGGTTCTGAGTCGCAAGAATTGGTTGTACATAATTCTCCATATAATTTTAATCCTGACACAAAAGGAGATCTTTCCATATCGATTCGACCAGAAGCAATTAAAGTTTTTGAACGGCAGACAGACGGAACAAATATACTAAAGGGAAAAATTGAGAAAGTTGAGTTTTTTGGCTCGGTCATCAATCTTAGTGTGAATGTAGCTGGGCTGCTTCTTCAAGTGAATCTATTAAACAACAGGTCTAATAATCTAGAGTCTGGGTCGGATGTGTGGATACAATTGCCGGAAGCCCAAATCCGTGTTATTCCTGTCGTAAGTGGTGACGTCTCATGATAAAAAATCGTGATACTAGGTTTACGATACTGCTGCTGATTCCGGTCCTATTAGTATTGGTGGCCTATGTTCTTTACCCTTCCATCAGGACATTTATTGAAAGTTTACAAACAGAACGAGGAGCATCCTTAGCTAACTATCTGGATTTCTTTAGCCAAGAATCAAAAACCAATCTCCAAGCCTTGTGGAATTCGGTTTATATTTCTATCTTAAGCGTGCTTGTTAGTGCACTCATTGGTATTCCTCTCGCGTTTATCTTTAATCGTTATGATTTTCCCGGCAGAGGCTTTTTCTCGTCTGCTGCCATCATGCCAATCGTTCTCCCATCATTGGTAGGGGTCATGGCATTTATGTTTTTATATGGAGAAACAGGCTTAATCCCCAATCTAATAAAGGATTTATTTGGTCTGGAAAAAGTCCCTTTTAAAATAGGCGGGGTCTCGGGAATCTTAGTTGTCCATGCCTATACGATGTATGTTTATTTCTATATGACAGTCTCGTCGGCAATTAACAAGATTGACCCGAGTCTAGAGGAAGCTGCCTACAATTTAGGCGCCAATCGATTCAAGGTTTTTTGGAAGGTAACCTTTCCTTTATTAACCCCTGCGATTGTTGCTGCCTCACTGCTCGTATTTATGATCTCAATGGCATCCTTCAGTGCGCCATTCCTATTAGCAGGCGGGTACCGTGTACTAAGTCTGCAAATCTATTTTTCAAAATTAAATGGGGATATGGAGGTTGCCGCCACGCAATCTGTTATCCTGTCCATTGTTTCGATTGCCTTCTTATTATTTATGCGCTGGTATCAAAACAGGAAGGATTACCGAATGGCCACAAAAGGGATTGGCGCCCATCGCAGTGAAGTGAAAAATCCTGTTATGAAATGGATTATGGTTTTGATTGGCATCATTGGCGTTATAATCTTGCTGCTTCCGCACTTGACGATCCTTCTCCTTTCGTTAGTACCGGACGGAACATGGACGTGGCAAGTTTATCCATCCGTATTTAATTTTGAAAACTATCGCTTATTGTTACAGGATCCAAATATATTTAAGCCATTAAAGAATAGTTTAATTTTGGCGTTTATCGCAACAGCTGGAAATTTAGTGTTTGGGGTATTAACGTCTTATCTCCTTGTGAAACGGAAATTTATCGGTAAGAATTTTGTGGATATATTGGTGATGATTCCATGGGCATTACCTGCGACCGTTATCGGGATGAATCTGATCTTTGCTTTCAATGAGCCAAGTATTTTCTCATTCGGAAACATACTCGTTGGTACGTTCTGGATTTTGCCGCTCGCCTATTTTGTCCGCCACATTCCTTTAGTAGTGCGCTCAACCAACGCTGTTCTTGAACAATTAGACGATTCCATTGAGGAAGCATCGAGAAATCTCGGTGCCCGCTGGTTTTATACGTTTAGGAGGGTGATTCTGCCGATTATTATGCCTGGTGTGTTATCGGGAACCTTACTTGCGTTCGTAGAGTCTGTCGGTGAATTTCCAACATCGGTATTATTGTACACGATATCCAATCGACCAATATCGATTGAAATTATGAACCAGCTCAGAATGTTTAATATGGGCCAGGCTGCCGCATATGGAATGATTCAAATTGCCTTAATAGCCATTGTCTTGTTTATTTCAAATAAGGTTTTCGGTGTAAAAGCTGAACAATCATTGTCTTAAAATGAAACTTCAATCAGTGTGGTGAGATTGTTCGGCCGCGGATTGGTAGTTGAATCAAACGGAGATGAAAAAAATGAGTAAGCTAGAGGAATTTATCAAAACTGAAGGAACGGCTTTTCCGGGAAAAACGTATGTGGAAGAGCTGCTTAAGCCGGTATTTAACGATCAGCGCGATTTCTTATTCGATGTCATGTTTGATATTCACCGTGCCCATGTAATCATGCTTGAAGAACAAAACATCATTAAAACTGATGAAGCAAGAGAGATGTTAAGGGGCATTAATAAAGTAGCGAAGACAGATATCGGTCAAATATCGTACCAGTCTCAGTTCGAAGACCTGTTTTTCATGATGGAGGCAAAAATCGGCGAAGAAATCGGCTCGGAATTAGCAGGCAAAATTCATATTGGCCGCAGCCGGAACGATATGGGTGTGGCCATGTACCGGTTAGTATTAAGGGGGCATTTTTTGGAGTTGCTGCAAAGTGCGTATCGGTTGAGCGATGCCTTACTTGAGCAGGCTGAACAGCATACCGAAACCTATATAACTGGTTATACGCATACACAGCCAGCCCAGCCTACTACGCTAGGACATTATTTATTGGCGATTTATGATGTGTTACAACGGGATATAAAACGTTTGTGGTCAGCCTATGAAACCGTTAATCAATCATCACTAGGAGCTGCCGCATTAACCACAACGGGTTTTCCAATTTGCCGCACACGGACATGTGAGCTTTTAGGTTTTGATAAAGTAATTGAAAACTCCTATGACTCGATAGCTGGGGCCGATTATTTGCTAGAAACCTCATCTGCCTTGATGACCTGCATGGTGAACACAGGGAGATGGATCCAGGACTTCTTGCAGCATGTGACAAGAGAATTTGGTTCTTTCTATGTGGCCGACCCTTATGTACAGGTCAGCAGTATCATGCCGCAGAAGCGCAATCCGGTATCGATTGAACATTCACGCTCGATTGCAAGCAGTGCCTATGGTGATGCGCTGGCGGCGATGAATATGATTCATAATACGCCATTTGGGGATATTGTCGATACCGAGGATGACTTGCAGCCCCATTTATATCGTGCATTTACGAATGCTAATCGTGTCATGAAGTTAATGTATGCCGTTATTACAACCCTTAAAGTAAACGACGAGCACATGAAGAAGATGGCGAGTAAATCAAGCGTAACGATTACCGAATTAGCAGACACACTAGCAAGGGATTATGGCATTTCTTTTAGAAAAGCCCATTCGGTTGCAAGCTTTATTTCGAAAAAGACAATCAGTGCTCGGAAGGAATTATATGAGTGGAAGATTGACGAGATTAACGAAATGATTAGCGGATTCGTCAATGTAGCACTGACAGAGCAGGAATGGAAAAAAATCATTTCACCGGAATACTTCGTTGAGATTCGAAGCATCCAGGGCGGCCCGAGTCCAAAAGAAGTCATTCGGATGATTGGCGAGAGAAAGCAGAAGCTAGGCATTCAGCTGGAGGATTATGAAGGCTTAGTGGAAAGATTAACTGCTTTGCGGAACAAATTAGTTGAGTATTCGATTTGAGCCTTTAATAGGCTTTGATAGGAATAGGGGGATTTCATATCTTCCTATTTTTTTTGGTGTGCCAGGCATGGCAACTATCTAGGTGGTGAAAGTCCACTGTGGGGGTACACATCGACCAACCACTAAGGAAGCGCAAGGTACTTACCGT
>NZ_JBIVOP010000029.1:0-59624 GCF_044754175.1 Neobacillus sp. NPDC093127 | reverse complement strand
CAAAATAGCCAACAATCCGAAAAAAATTTCAGAGGGTTGGCTATTCATCGTGCGCACCGTAAGGGTGCGCTATTTTTTTATATTTCGGGCTTACACTATTTACACATACTATCCTTCTTCTAATAAACTTATCAAATAATCCTGCTTCGATAAACAAGGAAAGAAGCAATTTTAAAAAATGATTTTTATTTAAATATAGTACCTAAAATACATTTAATAAATTTAATCTTAACCCGAAATCAAAATGTAATTATTCTGTCACTGTAATACAGTTGAGGTTAAGAAGATGAAAGTATAAACTTTACTTACTATTTGAGGAGTGATTAAGTTGAAAACAGTTACCGTGAATGAACTACAGTTCAAGAAAAAATTATCTATGATTGAGCAATTTACACTCAAAGATTTCCTATTTAAATGGGTTGGCAGCCCAACCGAAGGATTAGATGATATTCTACCACTTGAGTACATAGAAAGTGTCTTTCCGAGGTTGGAGGCAAAACAGGAAACAACCTTACTCATTAATGGAGATGAACTTTTCAGATATGCGACAATAACAGAAGAAAATCAAATTGTTATAGGTGTTTTAGATTCGAATAAAGAGTTAAAGCATAGAATCATTTCTCTGGATGAGCTTTTAATAGGTAAGCACTTGTAAGGTGCTTTCCTATTAACTTTTCTCTGCCCAATTTGTATACTTCCCCATAAAGTTTTTACTTCATTCTTCAGTTTAATTATTAAGGCTTCTTCACCATCCTCCGCCATTAGCAATAAGAGAAAGCCTCCAATAAATAGCAGCTGGGTCTTCAAGTATTGCACCCTTTTGCGAAAAGAAGACCCTTAAAATAAAATGCGTACTACTGATAATGTTAATTATACCAAATTTATACTGTATTTCTTAAACCAAACTGCTCGTTACTATCCAACAAAGTTGTGTTTTTACGTTCGAACCAGTTTGAATACCTAGTTGGAGATCGAGGTGTAATTTGTGTTCCTTTACGATTGTATTAATTAAATAATTGATGTATCATAAATGCATGCGCATGCATATATTTTTGTGGGAGGGAAACTTTAATGAAAACAATTGATTCTCCCTTTAAAGTTAAAGGGTTACAACTGAAAAATCGAATTGTAATGGCACCAATGTGTCAATATTCTGTGGATAAAGAAGATGGAATACCGAACGATTGGCATTTTGTTCACTATGTATCGAGAGCTATCGGGGGTACAGGGTTAATTATCATGGAAATGACGGGTGTAACCCCCGAAGGAAGAATTACGAATCAAGACTTAGGATTATGGGATGATGCTCAAATTCCTGCCTATAAGCGTATTGTATCCGAGGTTCATAAATATGGTTCAAAAATCGGTATACAAATAGCACATGCAGGCAGGAAAGCGGAAGATGCAATCCAGCCGGTTGGACCATCTACTATACAAGGTGAAGCCTTGCCCGAGGAAACAAAATATGGTGGACTTAAACAACCTCGTGCTTTAACCATTCAGGAAATTAAACAAACGATTGAGCAATTTAGGGATGCAGCCAGAAGAGCAGTCGAAGCAGGCTTTGATACAATAGAACTTCATGGAGCACATGGTTATCTCCTACATCAGTTTATGTCTCCTAGTATTAATAATAGAAACGATCAATATGGGGAAGATTTATCAAAATTTGGTGTAGAAGTCATTCGCTCAGTGAAATCCGTCATGCCAGAGGATATGCCATTAATTATGCGAATTTCTGCTATTGAATATATAGACGGTGGGTATGGGTTAGAACATTCACTTCGTATAGCTAAAAGGTACAAATCAGCTGGCGTAGATATTTTCCATGTTTCATCGGGAGGAGAAGGAGTACCAGGTACCTTAAAACCAGGTAATTATCCTGGTTATCAAGTCCCTTTTGCCCGCGCCTTCAAAGAGGAATTTGGAATCCCTGTCATAGCAGTTGGCATGTTAGATAATCCGCAAGTAGCTGAGGCAACCTTATCAAATCATGATGCCGATTTAATTGCGGTTGCCAGAGGAATGTTAAATGATCCATATTGGAGTTTACATGCCATTAAAGAAGTCACACGGAATGTATCCCCGCCATTTCAATATAGCAGAGGAATTCGATAACAGGGAATGATATAATTGGGCTAGTATTTTTGAAAGGTGATGGCTATGAATCAACCTGAACAATTAATCCATACTTGGGTAAACTTTTCAAAATTCCATAATAGAATTACGCAATCATTAGATTATTTACTTCAACAAAAATACCATTTGGGTTTGAATGAGTTTTATTTATTGATGTTTCTGAATGAAAACAGCGAAAAGAAACTCCGGTTATCGCAGCTTCAGAATATGATTGGTCTTAGCCAAAGTGCTTTATCCCGTTTGGTTTCAAGACTTGAGCAACACCACCTTCAACCAGTGGAACGAGCTGGTTATGCTGAGGATAAACGTAGTGTTTATGTCGTACTGACTCCGAGTGGCAGGCAGCATATAAGTGATATATTGAGTGAGGTAAATATGATCTTACAACAGTCTCTTTCAGAAAAGGATATTTGCAACATAAGTTTATTTGCTGAATAGAACCCCACACAAAATGCATTACCTAAGTCGCTCCTAAGAAGTGACTTTAGTAATGCGTTTTTTAAAAGACGTTGGTCTCTTGAACGCCGTTAGTTTAATAAAAAAAGGCCGCCAATTATAGCAGCCTAATCTTAAAGTAAAAAATGCCTTATGTTTAATAACTTTCAATTTGTTCAATAAAAACAGCTGCTTATGATGACAACTTTTCTTTTACGCAGGCTCCTGGAAATACTGTTTAAATCTTGTGCTTAAAAGAATCTGCGTCGTCTTCTTTCGAATTCAAACCGTCTTCTTCTCTCAAATTCGATTTCAATGGGAAAAAACCGTCTTCTTCTAAAACCGTCACGAAAAAACATGTCTCTTCGACCAAATCCAAAAAATGGCATTTGCTTATTCCTCCTTTCATTTCAGGAGTCTATATGACAAAGGGACAGATTAACTTAACCTGCCCTTTGTTCCGTAGAAATTAGTAGCCGCCCATCATAAAAGAAGCTCCTACAATGATGAGTAGAATGAACAACACAACGATTAAAGCAAAAGGGTTTTCTCTACGTTCGTGTCTAAATTCTTCCATGTATATCACCTCCATAATAGGATTTTACTTCGCCACAAATCATACCGTTTAGTTTATTAAACATTAAACGAAACTAGCTAGTACGATAATCAACAGAATGAACAATACAACGATTAATACAAAGCTGCTACCCCCATAACCACCGCCGTAGCCATAACCACCATATCCGCCGTATCCATAGCACATATTTGTCACCACCTTTTGAATTGATGCGAAGAGAGAATACATCTTCTATGTATATATATTTTTGGGGGATAAAGGTGGCTTGGACAATCATCATATAGTATGAAAAAATCAGCGATTTTCCTAAAAATTTTTCTTAAAAAGAAATAGAACGTCTGCAATACATGCAAACGTTCCATTGGAGGTGCTACTATGTGTCTGAACGTGTAGCATCGGTGGGTAATAATAACATATGCATTTAGAATAAAAGTGAATGGACAAGTGTTGATTAAAAATAAAATAGGCACGAAGTTGCAACTTTGCAGATTCTAACATTAATAAAGTAATGATTCAAAAAGTATAGGTTAGATTAAGTCTATCTCTGCTTTTTATTATGCAGCTAAAGAACGCCGTTAGTTACATAATAAAAAGCCGCCAATTAAGGCAGCCTGATCTTAAAGTGAAGCACTTCGATAGCGCAATAGCAAATAAATTCCAACCCGCTATTTCTCCCAAAGCTCGACCAGTCGACCATCAGGATCTTCAATCCAAACAAACTGTCCAAACTCACTAACCTCTTTTTCCTTAACAAGAGGTACACCAATTTGTTCGAGATGTGTAATCGTCTCGTCTAGATTATGTACTTGAAAATTTATCATCACTTGTTGTTCTGTAGGAAAATAACTGTCATCCTCGGCAAAGAAAGAAAAGATCGTCTCATTTCCTGATTGGGGTTTAATCATAGTCCCATTCCAATTGTTTATTTCAATCTTCAACACTTCACTGTACCATTTTTTTGTAACATCAAGATTCTTAGTTCTCCAAAATATTCCGCCGAAACCTTTTATCATCGTAAACAACTCCTGACTTCTTTAAATTCTTAGTTTTTCGATTACATTAGATATTCGAGATTTAATGCTAAATTCCTTCTTCAACTGCCAGTTACTTGAAGAAGAAAATGGCATTACCTCATAATTGAAGTAACGCCCATACAAGAAAAAAACGCCAATTAAGGCAGCCTGAAATTAAAGTAGGTCACTTGTTATTTTACCAAGTATTGCTCAACCACATATAAATGATAAAGAGTGGTCAGGCTATCCTCATTTTTATTTTTGCTAAAATGAATAAGAAGTGAAACATATGAGCGAGTTGTTCGACTAATGAGTAGTTATAGAAGTGGGGAGTTTAGAACAATGTCCAACAGCAGGATTAGTGATTGGTTTTATCAATACAGCAATGATGTCTATCAGTTTTTGATTTATTACTTGGGCTCAGTTGATGTGGAGGATTTGGTCCAGGAGGTTTTTATCAGGGCCATAAAAAATGAAGATTCCTTTCAGGAACACTCCACCCCAAAAACTTGGCTTTTTAGTATCGCTAGGAATTTGGCTATTGATGAAATTCGAAGAAAACAAAGAGGAAGAATCAAACATCTGCTTTTAAAAGAAAAACAACGACCGTTTGACGATCAAACTCCCGAAAAGGTTCTCGAACTTAATGAGACAAATCAACAATTGTTCCAAGCTATTCAGAAATTAAATAGAAATTATCGTGATGTGATTGTTCTACGTGGAATAAAAGAACTGTCAATCAAGGAAACAGCTGCGATTTTAAACTGGAAAGAAGAGAAGGTCAGGCTCACCTACCACCGGGCAATAAAGGCTTTACAAAATGATAAAGGGAGGTTTATGTAATGTCGGAGAAAATCCACGCAGTCATCCAACAACAGTTAAAAGAGCTCCCCCAACCCGTCCTGACAGCTGAAAAACAAGAACAAATGCTTGATCACATTCATATAGCCGCAAATAAATACCATAAACGAAAAAAGTGGGAGAATGCGATGAAAAGAGTATATTTAGGTGCAGCAGCCATTGCGGCACTAATCATTCTATCTGTTCTGGGCTTTAATCAATTTGCTAATGAGAATTCTAGGTCTGAGAGTATACCAGAACACAGTACTCCATCAGAACCAGGTACAGTATCTAACTATATCGATCCTCCGGGTTTAACTGTTCACCAGGTGGCTCTAAACGATCTTTATGTGGAGATTCCCTATCAAAAACAAGATGTAAAAATCACGAAGAGAACAACAGACAAGTATATCTTTGTTGACATCAAGGACAAAGAAACCGGGAAAGCACTGTACACTTACGGTGAATCAGTAGGTCACGATAAGGAAAAGCTAGTTTTCCGTGAAATTCAAACAAAAAAGACTAAGGTTCGCCTCCAAATGTTTGTAGAAATTGACCCTATTAAAGGTTTCATTTCCAAAGTCAATAAAACGGAAGCAGGATATGATCCGCAGCCAAATAAAATTGAAGCGGAAGTGATTAATTCCGGTTCGAGGTCAGGGAAGTTTCCAGCTGGAAACGTTGAGCTACTGGCGAGTGTTGGTCTTAATTGGGGAAATGATATTCAACATCTGTATGAAGGCTATGTAATAGGTGTAATCAAAAACTGAGGGTTCAAAGCGGAAGATTGTGCGGTTGTCTTCCGCTATTTTGTTATTCTAATGGGAAGTTATGGGTGTTTTACTGAATGATTTGGACAATAATAATCGACTTTCTGCAAGTGCTCGTCCTTTAATAATCACAGAAACTACACAGTTTTTTTTGCAGAATCGAGAAGTCATTAATGAATATTTTTCCGAGTCAACTCTTGCATATGTTAATTTAGCAAAATCAAATCCACTTAACAAACCAACTTAATTTTAAATCTAAATGATTATTCCACTAGCTCAGAATAAGTTTGCCATTATTTCTCGATCAGATCTCCCTTCATGGCCCGAGCGAGAAGCTTTTTGCCATTTTCGGGCCATGAAACCGACTTTCATGGCTCGAGCGAGCAACATTTTGCCATTTTCGGGCCATGAAACCGACTTTCATGGCTCGAGCGAGCAACATTTTGCCATTTTCGGGTCATGAAACTGACTTTCATGGCCCGGGTGAGCAACATTTTGTCAATTTCGGGTCATGAAACCGACCTTCATGGCCCGGGTGAGCAACTTTTTGTCATTTTCGGGTCATGAAACCGACTTTCATGGCCCGGGTGAGCAACTTTTTGCCATTATCGGTCCATGAGACCTCTATTCTGAGTAAAAGGTATACTCATTTAAATCTATTATGTCTACTTTCTTGAAATTACAGTAAACATCCCTGTCATATTGGGTGAGAAGTCTTTAAAATCATATCTCTCATAGAACGATTCTTTGCCTTGTGATGCAAACAAACCAACAAACGCCTTATCTGGGGCATTTGTATATAAGTATTCAACCAAAAGATTCATTATTTCATTTCCAATACCATTTTTCTGATAATCTGGATGAACCACTATATCTTGGATATAGAAATAAATAGCCCCATCTCCAACAATTCTTCCCATACCCACAATTTGTTCATTATCCTTGACTGTGATGCAGTGAATAGAATTCCTTAGTGATGTTTCCACTACTTCAAAATTCATATAATTGGTCCATCCCACAGACTCACACAAATATTTGTATTCTTCCAATGTGGGAATATTATTTTCAATCTTATATTCTTTCAAAATGTTTCCTCCAATGCTTCAAATTTCACCAATAAATATGTATTCTACATCGTTTTAATTACTCCTCTTCCTTTGCTAACCTGCCCAGTTCTTTTGTTCCAAGGTCTTCTAAACAAATAAAACAATATAGAACCAATAATTGTAATTGTATAAACTAAAGATAAAGACGAGGTGTCAGATGTAAAACCGCCACCATCAATTATTAAAATTATTGTTCCGTAAGTTACACCCAAAAAACCAAACAAAATTACACCTGTTATGATTTTTTTTGATTTTACATATTTGTTATAAAGCAACTCTCCTAATAAGCATCCTGGTATGATTAGGTACGAACCAAAAAAAATAATGGCTGTTAAATCAGAAATAAAACTTTTAACTCCTAAATAGAAGTGCTGTAAGGATTGAGTGTTGTATGAACCTAAGCAATTATTGATAAAAAAATAAATAACTACAGTTAGATATGCTGCCAAACACCCCTTAAAAAACCTCATTCCTTTAACCTCTCTGTCTTTAAAATTATATGTAGTTATGTTTGCACTAACTTGAACTGATAGTTTAATATCCAACGTTTTCATTTCTACAATCATGGCAATAATTCCTCTAATATAATAGATAAATCTTCGACAGGATAAGGATCTAGCTATTTAAGGGGTTCCCTCATCGGCTGCCTTTTTTTGAGCAACCGTTGTTTAAGGAATGCAACCAGTTAGTTGTATAAGAAGGGTATTGAACCGTTTTCGCTGGCTCTTCTTACTGCAGCCTGCCAAAATATAAAAAAATTGCCGAGAAAAATACCCTTTCTCGACAATCTGAGGAGAGTATTTCTCTCCTTGTTACTGATGCTCATGTACGTTAATAGGCGAACCAGTTGAAGTATGTTCATTTACCCAATCAAGAGATACCTTCGAAACGGCTGACCAATTAGGGATTTGGTTGTTATGCTGCTCTACCCAACTCATACAATATTGTGGGTCTATGCTCTTTTCTAGGCATTGTGCTAAGAAAGACTGAATGTTATCCTCCGTACAGTTTTCCCATGAACCACACGTTTCAGCCCAAATACGTTCCATTTCCTGTTTGCTATCGTTTACCATATTTACTTCCTCCTTGATTAAACTACAAAATAAGTTTGTCCAAAGAGAAGAAATATATTTACCCTTTTCCTTTCACTATGAAAACGCCCCTTTAGAAAACAAGAACCAAAAAGGCAAAGCATTTGTAACTAAACATCGATTGCCTAATATGTTAGAGGAAAATGAAATAGTTGATTTTAACTAGATATTTAAGGCGTAATCCAGCAAAATGAGTATAAGTGAAAATAATTAGGAAATGGAGACATTTGTTCATGATTGATGTGATGAAACGAAATAATGTGAAGGTTATGGGACAGGGAGAGCAAACAATTATGTTTGCGCATGGATTTGGTTGTGATCAGAGCATGTGGCAATATATCGCTCCTACATTTGCTGAGAAATATCGAATTATTTTATTTGACTATACAGGGTCAGGAAATTCAGATATCACGGCGTACCAATCTGAAAAATATAGCACGCTTCACGGGTACATGCAGGATGTCTTGGATATTATTGAAGAAATGGATCTTCAACAGATCCTATTCATTGGCCATTCGATAAGTTCGATGATTGGGATGCTTGCTGCCATTGAGCGGCCGGATTACTTTGATAAATTAATTATGATTGGGCCTTCGCCTTGTTATTTAAATGATACTGACGGTTATGTTGGTGGCTTTGAACAGAGTGATATTAAAGAATTACTTGCATTAATGGAGATGAATTTTGCAGGATGGGCAAGCTATATGGCGCCATTTGCTATGGACCAATCTAAGGATCCGAAGCTAACGCAAGAACTAGAGAATAGCTTTGTCTCAACGAACCCGCGTATCGCGAGGGAGTTCGCGGAGGTAACATTCTTTTCGGATTATCGCACGAGCGTACCATCAGTGACGGTACCTACACTGATTATTCAATGCTCGAATGATAGCATTGTTCCAATAGAAGTAGGAGAATATTTACATAAGCATTTACAAAATAGTACGCTTCAAATCATAGATGCAAGAGGGCATTATCCACATATTAGTCAGCCCTTAGAAACTACTGAGATTATTATAGATTATCTAATGAATTAATTTATCAAAGGGAGATTATTTATGGATGAGAGATTAATAGAGGCACCTTGTGGGTTTATATCGATTGACCATAATGGATCTATTATCGAGGTCAATAAAACCTTTCTTAAATGGATGGGCTTCAAGCAAGAAAATTTAGTAGGAAAGCATTTTGAATCGTTATTGACGACAGGAAATAAGCTGATTTTTCATTCTTATTTTTATCCGAATA
This sequence comes from Neobacillus sp. NPDC093127, assembly GCF_044754175.1. Taxonomy (NCBI): domain Bacteria; kingdom Bacillati; phylum Bacillota; class Bacilli; order Caryophanales; family Bacillaceae; genus Neobacillus; species Neobacillus sp. NPDC093127. The sequence continues at coordinate 50,408 of NZ_JBIVOP010000029.1, read as the reverse complement.
TTAATTTGCATGGGCATGTAGAAGAGCTATTCATTAATCTTAGAAACCAAAATGGTGAATCCGTTCCTTATTTGATGAATGCTAGACGATTTGGGCAGGATGGTCTAGAAATAATTGACTGTATTTTGGTTCAAATGAAGAAGCGGATTGATTATGAATTAGAATTACGTACGACTAAAAAACAAATGGAAGAGGCCTACATTGAAAAGAATCTAGCATTTGCAAAGCTAGAACAGATCTATCTTGAAATAGAAAAGAAACAGATTGAATTAATGGAAATCAATTCAGGATTAGTTGAAATATCAAATACAGATAAGCTCACAGGCATTCCAAACAGAAGATTCTTTCAAGAAAAGCTAGAAGAGCAGATTGAATTGTACCGCAAAGAACAAAAAGCGTTCTCTCTGCTTATTATTGATATTGATCATTTCAAAAAAGTGAATGATACATATGGGCATCAAATAGGTGATCTTGTCCTTGCGAAATTAGCCAATATCCTAAAGACTCAGGCGCGGCCTGAAGATATTCCTGCGCGATTCGGTGGTGAAGAATTTACAATCATTCTTCCGAATACTGATGTGGAAGAGGCAATAGCAATTGCTCAGAATATTAAACAAATGGTTGAAATAGCTGAATGGCAAGAGACTGGCAGTTTAACAATAAGTGTTGGGGCAGCGACATTTACTAAGAAAGATACAGAAGAATCGATCATGAAAAATGCGGATCATGCTCTCTATGCTTCCAAGGAAAATGGACGAAATCGCTCCACACATTTTAGCGAGCTATTTTAAAGATTGAGGGCAATAGACAACATGACGAACCGCAGCATTTTGCTGCGGCTTTTGTTGTTACGGATAATCATGCTGGCAGGTATACTCCGGTACAGGCCTTGGAAGGTAAAACGGTTGAGCAACCATCGGTAGAGGATAAGAAACCGAGGAAGCTAGAGAGTGGGAGCCACAAATCATTGTAAACGCTAATCAATTGTGGCTCTTTTTATGAGGCGGCAATCGACACTTTTTTCAGGCAATTTAAGGAAACCTTTAGCACAAGTCAACTACTGGATCTAGATTACGTTTATTGAACAATAGCTTTTTTAGATCTCGTTGGCCAAAAATAGCCGATCATCGCACCAACTATAGCTGGCAAAATCCAGCCAAGCCCGATATCGTAAAGTGGTAACGTCTCCATGTAGAATGATTTAATCGATTCGAATATAGAGACAGATGCGCCTGGCAGACTAGCGACTAATGTGCTGTAGCCGTCGAAGAAGCTTACACAAAAAGTGAAGAAAATTGCGGCTGCATAAACACTCTGCTTATGGCCAAACAAAGAGGAACAAAGCGCTAATATGATCAGAACAATGGCTAAAGGATACAGTAACATTAATACGGGGACCGCGTATTGAATGATATTGTTTAGGCCGAAGTTGGCGATGGAAAATGACACAAGACATAGTACCAGAACGAAGATTTTATAGCTTACTTTTGGAAATACACGATGAAAAAACTCGCTGCAAGCAGTAATCAGCCCGATGCTTGTTTTTAAACAAGCGAGTACGATAATAATCGCTAATAAAATTGAGCCGAAAGCTCCGAAATAGTGCTGAGCTACTGCCGCAAAGATCAGACCGCCATTATCGTATGCCCCGATTACTGATACGCTCGATGCCCCCATATAGGTAATCAGTCCGTAAATCAGCATCATCAGTACCATGGCGAAAATGCCTGATTTCCAAGTTGTTTTCGCGATTGCCCTCGGATCGGTGATGCCTTGTCCTTTAATTGCCTGGATAACAACAATTCCAAATGCAAGGGAGGCGAGGGCATCCATTGTGTTGTAGCCTTCTTTAAAGCCGGTAATAAAGGCCAATTCACTATAGTCACCCGTTGGTTTACCGAAGTGACCCATCGGTTTGAGAATCGCAATGATAATTAAGAGGAATAAAAACACTAAAAATGCTGGTGTTAAATATTTACCGATATAGTCGATAATTTTTGCTGGATTCAATGAGAAATAATAGACGATTGCAAAAAACACAAAACTAAAGAGCCCGAGATATAAGCTGCCGTGCTCTGGATTCATATACGGTTCAAAACCAACCACGAAAGGAACCGTTGCTGTCCGTGGAATTGCAAAAAACGGTCCAATGGTTAAATAAAGTGCCATGGCAAAGACGACCCCAAAAAGTGGATGGACTCGACCCGCTAAATCACGTAATCCGTTACTCCCGGATAACCCAAATGCTAATATCCCCATAAACGGCAGACCAATGGCGGTTACGAGGAAACCAATTAATGCCGGCCAAAAGTTCGTACCGGCAAGCTGACCCATTTGGATTGGAAAAATTAAATTTCCCGCGCCAAAAAACATGCCGAACAGCATCGTCCCAATGATGGCATAGGTTGAAAATGATATTTTTTGTTGCATGCTGTGCTCCTTCTAAGATGAATTCCATCCATTTTAACACCTTTTTTAGGAGTTAGCCATAGCAATACCAATCAGTTTATCGTGTTTATTAGCAGGAGAATTTTTAGTAATCCTATACAGAAGAATACTTATATTGTTCTCTCTTTAGTTGAATACCGTCACTATAAATTGGGTTCCAATGTGCTTTTAAATAATAACTTCTTTATCTGCCTAACTGTATGAAATCAGTATGCTTTTTTTGTAAGGTGTAATAGCTCCTTTTACATATTTTAATTAATTTTGGAGATATTTCTACTAAAAGGAATGCTTGAAGGTATGGAGGCTAGTTATGGAAAAAGTAAAACAGGTGCAGCTCACATCAGCAGAAATTACAGCTCTATGGGCATCTTATATAAATGATAGTGCCATTGCATGTAAGATTAAGTACTTTTTGTCAAAAGTTGAAGATGAGGAGATTAAACCGTTACTAAAAAAGGCTTTTGATATTACGCAGGGAAATCTTAAAACACTAACGGAAATATTCAATAGGGAAAAGTATCCTATACCTTATGGGTTTAAACTTGATGAGGATGTAGTTCTACATGCTCCTAGGCTGTATTCAGACACCTATTTTTTATATTATCTCCATCAAGCCGTTCAAATTGCTCTGCAAGGCTACAGTATGAACCTGTCACTGGCTGTAAGGGCAGATGTATATAGTCATTTTAGTGAGTGCCTTTCACAATTAACGATTTTTCTGAGAGAGATAAAGGAGCTTTTATTATCCAAAGGTCTATACATACGGTCTCCCTATTTGCCTATACCGGATGATATTGATTTTGTTAAAAGGAAAAGTTTTTTAACCGGATTTTTTGGTGAAAAAAGATCTTTAACTGGTACAGAAATTACAAACCTCTATGCGAATTACCAAAGAAATGCGTTTGGAGTGACAACCTTATTAGGATTTAGTCAGGTTGCACAGTCAAAAGAGGTAGCCGATTTTATGATAAGAGGTAAAGAGATCGCCAAAAAGCATTGTAAGGTGTTTGACTCTATTCTTAAAGAGGATGATCTTCCTGTTCCTGAGACATGGGATACAGGTGTAACAGCTTCTACAACTTATACCTTTTCGGACAAACTGATGATGTTTTATACAACAACACTCATTGCCCTAAGCATAGGTTTCTATGGGACAAGTATGGCAATGAGTCCTAGGAGAGATATAGCTCTACAGTATGTGAGACTATCTGCCGAAATAGCCAAGTATGCTGAGGATGGAGCGAATATAATGATTAAAAATGGATGGCTGGAACAGCCTCCAATGGCACCAAATCGGGATGAGTTAGCTACGAAGAAAAAAAATAAAAATATTTGAAGGCAGGGATAGCTACTCCTGTCTTTTTTTGTTTCTTACCTATTGCGGAGATTCAATTAAATCTAATTGTTAACCAATTTTATTTTTGGTTGACAATTAAAATATAATTAAATATTATCATAATTGAAGTTATTACATATTTATTATGAGGAGATGCAAAAATGAAAATTAAAGATATTACTTTAGTGGCAGTATTTGCTGCTGTAATGGGTGCCCTAGGACTAGTTCCGCCGATCACGCTTTCCTTTACACCAGTTCCTGTTACATTACAAACTCTAGGTGTTCTACTTGTGGGAGGAGTATTAGGAGCAAGATTAGGGGCGATGAGTCAGACGGTCTTTTTACTACTTGTCGCTGCAGGAATGCCGCTTCTATCTGGAGGAAGAGGTGGATTTAGTGTATTTGTCGGCCCAAGTGTTGGTTTTTTAATTTCATGGCCGATTACGGCTTTTTGTATTGGGTATCTATTATCACGTATTCAAAATTTAAAATTACAACATGTTTTATTAATAAATTTGACAGTTGGAATTCTATTAATCTATTTAATTGGTATTCCTACCCAAGCATTTATGATGGATATTCCAGTATTAAAAGCTGTAAAATTAAGTTTAGTATTTATCCCGGGGGATGTATTAAAAGCAATAATAGCTTCTATTTTGGTTTATAGACTAAGGAAACATCCGGTTTTTTCACGATCATTAGCATCAAGTTATTCCAATAAAATATCTAATAATATTTAAATTTTTAGGGACACTTTGAAGTGTCTTTTTTATAGAGGTGAAAACGATGGGCAATATTACAGATTCATATGGAACTTTCGCAAAATTGTCCCCCAACAAAATCGCAATCCATACCCCTCATCAACAAATCAATTATCATAAATGGAATGAATTAATCTATGAAACTGCGAACTGGCTTCACGCTCTTGATCAAGAAAATAAAACAATCGGAATCCTATTACCGAATGGTATTCCATTTCTACAGTTCTTTTCGGGAGCTTCCAAGGCAGGCTGGATTGCTGTTCCATATGATTTGAAATGGAAAATAACAGAATTAGAAAAAAGAGTGAAGCTTTCTAATCCTTCTATCATTATTACGACCAAAGAAATTTACTCTGAGATCAATCAAATGATTCCTAATGTTACGATTTTGGATGATATTTTACAGGAAATCCACCAAAATGATTCTACAACAGGAAGGAAAACGGAAGAAAATCTGCCTTTTTATATTGGATTTACTTCCGGTACCACCGGAAATCCAAAAGCATTTGTTCGATCCCAAGATTCATGGGTGGCAAGCTTTGATTGTAACCGTTTTGATTTTGGGATAGATGAATCTGATCAAGTTCTTATTCCAGGAGCCTTAATTCATTCTCATTTTCTTTATGGAGCCATTAGCACATTGTTTTTAGGTGGAACCGTCTATCTATTAGAAAAGTTTTCTCCATTGGAAGGACTAACATGGATAAATGACTTCCCGATCACAACCATATATGTAGTTCCAACTTTGGTAGATGCATTCATGAAACAAGGCATCAAGATCGAGAAGACTTTAAAAATTCTATCATCTGGTGCGAAATGGTCTGAAAAGTCAAAATTGGAGATCCGTGAAATGTTTCCTAATATGACCATGTACGAATTTTATGGAGCTAGTGAATTGAGCTTCATTACTGTTCTTTCTGACAAAGAGGGTATTCAAAAGGCTACAACTGTCGGAAAGCCATGTTACGGAGTTGAGGTACAGATACGGCGCCCTAATCAGGAATTAACCGAGCCAAATGAGACCGGAAAAATATATGTAAAAAGCAAATTGATCATAAATGGGTATTTTGAACATATTGGAGGACCAATTCATACGATTCAAGATGAGGAAGGATGGGCTTCTGTCCATGATATGGGCTATTTTGACGAAGATGGATTTTTATATATTGTTGGCCGTGAACAAAATATGATTTTATATGGAGGAATAAATATTTTTCCTGAGGAAATAGAGAAAGTGATTTCCTTACATCCAGATGTCGAGGGAGTGGCAGTCATAGGCCTATCTGACTCGTATTGGGGCCAAGTTGTGGCTGCAGTTGTGAAAGGAAAGACTAGTCCATTAGAGTTAAAAAGATTTTGTAAGATGCATTTATCTTCTTTTAAAGTTCCTCGCAGGTGGTTTTTTCTATCTGATATGCCATACACAACGAGTGGCAAGATTGCACGTGCTGAACTAATAAAACGAATCGAAAGCAAGGTGATGAGCGATTAAAAGAGCGGTAATTGTCCAAGCAAAACGTACCCCCATAGGAAAAGCGGGGGGAATCTTACGAGATCTCGAGCCACAAGAGCTTGCAGCTCCCCTCATCCAACATTTAGCATACGGATTGGAAGAAGAGATCGATGACATCATTTTAGGAAATGTGGTTGGGCCAGGTGGAAACGTGGCTCGGGTTGCTGCTTTAGAAGCAGGACTTCCTTTTTCCGTAACGGGACTAACAATAGACCGTCAATGTAGTGCAGGTTTAGAAGCGATTCGATTGGCATGTTACCTTGTGCAAGGTGGTGCAGGCTGTTGTTACATTGCTGGTGGGGTAGAAAGCGCGAGTACTTCTCCATTTCCTTCAAGAGCTAGATTTTCTCCTGAAAAAATTGGTGACCCGGATATGGGTATTGCAGCAGAATATGTGGCTGAAAAATATGCAATAACTAAGGAAATGCAAGATGAATATGCTCTACTTAGTTATGAGCGCAGCTGGGAAGCAAATGAAAAAGGATACTTAAATCAAGAGATTATTCATATTGGGAATTTACATCAGGATGAAGAATTTTTTAGAAAAAGAAAGATGGATATTCTTTTAGATAGGGCGAAACCTATTTTTAAAAAGAACGGTACGGTTACTGCAGCGAACAGTTGTGGGATACATGACGGGGCTTCGGCTGTACTAGTGATGGAAGAAAATATGGCGATAAACTATGGATTCGAGCCTAAATTACGATTCTTGGATGGTGAAGTGTCAGGTGTACATCCTAATTATCCAGGAGCTGCCCCTATTCCGACCATTCAAGCACTATTAAAAAGAAATCAGTTAACTATTGCGGACATTGACCTAATTGAAATAAACGAAGCGTTCGCGTCCAAGATTGTCGCCTGTACAAAAGAACTTTCCATTCCCTATGAGAAGTTAAATGTTTGCGGAGGAGCTTTAACAGTAGGGCATCCTTATGGAGCTTCGGGAAGTATCATGATCACAAGACTTTTCTACGAAGTGCAAAGACGAAAGAATATCAAATATGTATTAGCCGCAATTGGAAGTGGAGGAGGGATCGGAGTGGCGGTCCTATTTGAAGTGGTAACATGAAAACCACGGGGCAGGTTGCAATCATCTGCCCTGTTTAATTTAAAATTTATGATGTCAATTTTAAGCCAATTACTGCTGTTAGGATTAATCCAATAAATGAAATTCGTTTCCAATCTTTAGGTTCTTTATAAAACAACATTCCAATGATTGTTCCCCCTATTGTCCCAATCCCTGTCCAAACTGCATAGGATAGCCCCATAGGGAGGGTTTCCATAGCTAAAGATAATGAACCAAAACTTAATATAAATCCAATAATTAAGAGGATATAGGATTGTAAATTTCCATATTTATTTATGAGGTTCATAGCAGTTACGCCCACCACCTCAAAAGTTCCAGCTAATAGTAGAAATATCCACCCCATTTATACGGCACCTTCTTTCTCGGCTGATTCTGTGGTGACAAGTTTTAAACCTAATACGCCGATTAGGAGCAGAAGGATGAAAAATATTTTTGTCCAACTGAAAGGTTCGCCAAACACGAGCATATCAACCGAAACCGTTCCTGCTGTTCCGATTCCAGTAAAGACAGCATAGGCGGTAGCAACGGGTACTTTTTTTATCGCTTTAAGTAATAAAACAAAGGATAAATAGATAATAAAAATAGTGCCAGCCCATGTAAACAAGTTAGCAGAATGTTTTAACCCCATCGCCCACACGATTTCAATAAGACCTGCAATAATAACAAATGCCCAATTTCGATTCATAATAAACTCCTTCCAAAACGGTTAATCATTCGAGAGTCCACGCCAATACAGATACCAAGAGGCATCTAATCTTTTCTGCAAGCGTTCGGAACCTCCGTATAACATTTCAACGAATACCCCATCTAGAACTCCTAAGAAGGCAGTGGTAGCTAGCTCAGCTCCAATCTTTGAGCTAATTTCCCCTTCCGAGATAGATTTATCTATTACTGGAACAAGAAGTTCTTCCAGCTTATCTAAGTATTCATATACGTATTTCATCACATGTTCATATAGGTGTGCGGGTGGAAAAAAAGAGATACGAAGCCAAAACTTAGTAGAATTATTCTTCTCGTATCGCTCTTTGTACTGCAATAAAAAATCAAATAAAAAATTTTCAATGGGCCGTGTTTTATTACTGTCTATAAAGTTCAGGACGAAACTTAATTCCTCAGCAAATACGTCCTTACATACCTCAAGAAAAAGCTCATCTTTACCCTTGAAATGAGTATAGATGGATTGTTTTTTTATCCCTACATCATCAGCAATCTGTGCCATCGATGTCCCATCGTAGCCATTTTCTGCGAAATAATTCCGTGCCATTTCCTTAATGTGATTTGAAGTCATATAACCATCCTTCCGACCGTTCGTCAGTTAATAGTATCACTGGATTAGTTTCTAGTCAATTATTTATTGCTTATCATCTTAAAAGAAGGTCTGCACATGAATGGCACAAATATTGAAAAAATCTAATTGACAATCGTTATCATTTGAAATACTATAATAAATGAAGTATTGATATTGAAAATCGTTATCAATTAAAATATAAAGTTTCAACAAAGGGGAACTTATGAGAAAAAATCTATTACTTAAGATCACCATCCTTCTAATCATCATCGGATTTGGATTACATAACCCTGCAATGGCAGCTGGAAGTCCTAGTGAAGATATAAAAAAAGCTGAAGTATCAGTTGATCAAGCCATCGATTTTGCTTCAAAAGGCGACCTTTCGGAGGCAGAAAAGGCGTACGATCAATTTAACAAGACCTGGAGGCAAATTGAAGACGGGATTAAAGCTAATTCTGCTACAGCTTATCGGGACATTGAATCAAATATGGGAAAAGTCGTTTATGCCTTTACCTTAAAAAAACAGGATCAAGTTTTACAAGCTTTACAAGATCTAAAAGCTGTAAATGAAAAAGTAGCAAGTGGCGGCTACCCAAAAGAGCCGGGTTTTCAGAAAGAAGATATCACTTTGGATGACTTTATCCTGCTCCTCCAAGAAACTAAGAAGGAAGTCAGTGACCAAAATCAAACTGGGGCATTGGCAAGTATAAAACAGGCGAGTGGCAGCTGGTTAAGCGTCGAAGGAGTAGTGGTTGCACAATCTGCTTCCGTTTATAGTGATACTGAACGGGATTTGGTTACCATCCAAGCCATGCTTGCTGCTAACCCGCCAAATTATAAAGAAGCTAATCAAACAATCGACAACATGGTAAAATACCTAACCCCTTTAGCTAACAAATCAGAGTACACTTATTGGGATGCAGCAATGATTCTCATTCGTGAAGGTTTAGAAGCATTACTTGTCGTAATCGCACTTATGTCTTTTGTTAAAAAATCAGGCGAAACAAAGGGAAAAGGCTGGATCTGGACTGGAGTATTAGCGGGTCTGGGTGTTAGTGTGATCCTCGCTCTTGTTGTGAAATTTGTGATTTCATCTGGTGCCTTTGGAAATAATAATGCACTGATCGCTGGATGGACAGGAGTTTTTGCAGCCGTAATGTTACTGTATATGAGCTATTGGCTGCACAGTCAATCCAATATCGCAGATTGGAATCGGTATATTCGCGAAAAGAGTCAAACCGCATTAACAACGGGTAAGCTGGTTTCGCTTGGGGTCCTTGCCTTTCTAGCGGTATTTCGCGAGGGAACAGAAACGGTATTGTTTTATATCGGAATGGCAAGCCAAATTAAACTCCAGTCCTTATTCATTGGTTTTCTCATCGGCGCTGCTATACTTGGAATCCTTGCATATTTGATGGTATTTGTAGGTTTAAAATTACCGCTGCGACCGTTTTTTATGGTATCGAGTGTGATTGTCTTTTATCTTTGTATTAAGTTTACAGGAATGGGGATTCACAGCCTGCAACTAGCCGGTTTTATTCCAACAACTAACGCTCAAAGTATCCCAAGCATCGATTTTTTCGCACTATACCCTTCTTGGGAAAGCACCATTCCGCAAGTAATACTGGTCCTTGGTGCAGTGATTATTATTTTATCGAAGAAAATAAAAAGTAAAAAACTGATAGCAGCAAACAATAATTAATAGAGAAAGTAGGAACTTTTCATGAAAAAGATTACCTCAATGGTTTTAGCAATTGGTCTTGTAAGTGCACTCGTATTAGCCGGTTGTAGTTCAAATAATAGTAAGGTTTCTGATGGAGTCAATAAAATGTTGGATACAACAGAGCAATTATCCAAAGCAATTGATAGCGGCGACCAGGCAAAGGTAAAAGAAGTGGGACCAAAATTAGAGGATCAATGGGCAACCTTCGAAGACGATGTAAAGAAGGATAACAAAGACCTTTATGGAAAAATCGAACAATATCTTGACCCAACCATTGCCGGCTCAGAAGCAGCTACACTCGATAAAGAAGCTTTAAGTTCCTTAAATGATAAACTTACAGATGCCTTGAAAGAATTAGCTAATAAGACAAAATAGTGGGAGGTCGGAACAGGCACCTTGTCCCAATTATTTAGAGCCCCTGTCTCTCTTGACATTCTTGTTTCACATTAAATCCTGTATTATTTCAGGCATAAAACACTTGACTTTGTCCCAGATCATACCGGATTTAAACAATTCGAGGTTCTATAACATGTACCTGTTTCCTATTGGAGACAGGTTTTTTATTTTATTAAAAACACAAAAATTTTGAATTGAAAGTTTCATTAACAAAATATATTGACATATTAAATTTTGAGAATTAAAATGAAATCGTTACCAAAACAAATTTACGAACGGCATTCGATAATGTCGAACGATTGGGGGATACCAATGACTGAGCGCTTAATTCAATCAGTAGAAAGGGCGGCAGATATCCTTGAACTGTTTGTGGCGACTTACCCTGAGTTAAGTATTAAAGAGATTAGCGATCACCTAGGACTTTCAAAAAGCACTGTTCACGGAATCATTAAAACTCTTGAGCATAGAGGCTATCTTCAGCAAAATTCTGATAATCAAAAATACCGGCTGGGGGTCAGGCTTTTTGAACTGGGTAATTTCGTAGGCAAACATCTTGATATTGGAAATATTGCCAAGCCAATAATCCGCAAGCTTGTTGAAGAGTTAAACGAAACTGTGCACCTAACCCTTTTCGAACGTGACGATGTGATTTATATTGAAAAATTGGAAGGCTCACGAGCATTAACAATATATTCCCATATTGGAAAACGGGCCCCAATCTATTGTACAGGCGTTGGGAAGGCCATTCTTGCACACCAGAATGAAGAGGAAGTAGATCGTCTCTTATCAAAGTCAGAATTGAAATCGTTTACAGATTTTACATTGACCAATATTGAAGACATTAAGAATCACCTGGCTGCCGTTCGGGGGCAGGGCTATGCCATAGATGATGAAGAGATAGAGTTGGGGCTGAAATGTATTGCAGCACCGATTTTCAACCATCAAGGCAAAGTTGTTTCTTCAATCAGTTGTGCGGCTCCAAAGATGAGACTTGATGAAGAGAAACTTCCAAAAGTAATTGCCGGTATTAAAGCTGCCGCAGCTGAAATATCAAGGCAATTGGGTTATAAGGATATACATTAAATTCAGATAAACAAATATCCACGGAGAGGAGAATTATTTTGTCAAAAGTAAAAGTTGCTGTTCTCGGTTCAGGGAACATTGGTACAGATTTAATGATTAAACTTGGTCGCTCAGAGTTGTTGGAGCTAACGGCTGTAATTGGAATTGATCCACAATCGGACGGATTGCGCCGTGCGAGGGAAATGGGGTATGCGGCTGTTTCGACTGGAATTGATGGATTTCTGGCCGACCCAAACCTTGAAGCAGACATTATATTTGATGCAACATCAGCTAAGGCTCATCTCTACAACGCAAAGGTGTTGAAGGAAGCAGGAATCAAAGTAATTGATATGACTCCTGCGGCGGTTGGCCCATATGTATGTGCAGCTGTAAACATTAATGAACATCTCGAGAAGGATAACATCAATTTGATTACATGCGGTGGACAGGCTACCATCCCCATGGTTCATGCTGTTAACCGTGTAAGTCCGGTTGAATATGCAGAAATCGTTGCGACAATTTCAAGCCGAAGCGCAGGTCCTGGAACCCGGGCAAACATTGATGAATTCACAGAAACCACTTCCCGTGCGATTGAGGTTGTCGGCGGTGCGAAAAAAGGGAAAGCCATTATGATTTTGAATCCGGCTGAGCCGCCAATCATGATGCGTGATACCGTCTACACACTCGTTGAAGAAGGCACGATGGATGAGGAAGCAATCTTGAAGTCAATTAATGAGATGGCGAAGGTTGTCCAATCGTATGTTCCTGGCTACAGGCTCCGAACCGAACCAATCTTTGAAGGCAATAAAGTCACAATCTTCCTTCAAGTTGAAGGCGCTGGCGATTACCTGCCTAAGTACTCAGGCAACCTCGATATCATGACGGCTGCCGGAGTCAAGATTGCTGAAGAGTTTGCGAAAAATTTATTAGCCAAAGAAACAGTGTGAGCTAAGGAAGGGGTTAACGAATCATGATAAATGAACAAGATATTCTAATTACCGAAGTAGCATTGCGTGACGGCAGTCATGCAATTGCCCACCAATATACAGTCGACCAGGTGTTGAAAATTGCTAAGGCCCTTAATGACGCGAACGTTCCTTACATTGAAGTTTCCCATGGGGACGGCCTGGCTGGATCTTCCCTGCAATACGGGCTTTCCCGTACAAATGAAATGGAATTGATAGAAGCAGCTGTTTCTGTAGCTGATAAGTCAAAGATTGCTGTCCTGCTTTTGCCAGGGATTGGAACACTTCATGAACTAAAGGAAGCTGCCAATCTTGGGGCGAAAATGGCGCGGATTGCAACACATGTAACAGAAGCTGATGTTTCACCGCAGCATATTGCGTATGCGAAGGAACTTGGTATGGAAACGGTTGGTTTCCTAATGATGAACCATATGGCCCCAGTTGAGAAGTTGGTCGAGCAGGCAAAATTGATGGAAACCTATGGCGCAGATACAGTGTACGTGGTTGATTCTGCTGGTTACTTGCTCCCGCAACAGGTTCGTGAACGTATTCGCGCTTTGAAACAATCGGTTGGCATCAATGTCGGATTCCATGGCCACAACAACCTGTCTTTGGCAATGGCCAATACACTTGTTGCCATTGAGGAAGGTGCTACAAGGATTGATGGAAGTGTACGCTGCCTTGGTGCAGGTGCCGGTAACACACAAACAGAAGTGCTCATCGCTGTTCTCGAACGTATGGGAGTAAAAACTGGGATTGATTTGTATAAAATGATGGATTTGGCTGAGGATATCGTGGCGCCAATCCTTCAGGTTCCACAGGAAATCACCAGGGACAGCCTGACGCTAGGCTATGCCGGGGTATACTCAAGCTTCGCCCTTCATGCCAAGCGCGCAGCTGAAAAATTCGGCGTGGATTCACGAGATATTTTAATAGAGTTGGGTAAGCGCAAGGTTGTGGGAGGACAAGAGGATATGATCGTCGAAGTCGCAGCCGAAATTGCGAAAAATAAGAAAAACCCTGTTTTGGGATAAGCCAGATAGGAGTAGGGAAGGAAACACCTTCGTTTCCTTTTCCTATCCCAACCTGGGAAGATATTTGCCTATTATGAAAGCGTTTCCTGATTGCTTAATAGGTTTATAGAGTTATAGACATCAAGTCATACTTTAAAGGGGATTTTATGGAACTGGTCATTATTCTTTTAGCACTCAGTCTGCTAATGTTCATTGCCTACCGCGGTTTCTCGGTCATTATTTTTGCGCCAATCTGCGCATTGTTTGCTGTATTATTAACAGAACCAGGCTGGTTATTGCCATGGTACTCCAATGTATTCATGGGCAAAATGGTTGAATACATTCAATTATACTTCCCGATTTTCCTGCTGGGTGCATTGTTTGGGAAAGTCGTCGAAATGTCAGGACTTGCAAAGAGTATTGCTTCTACATTGATTAAAGTTGTTGGTGAAAAACGGGCAATGCTCGTCATTGTATTGCTTGCGGCTATTCTGACATACAGCGGCATCAGCTTAGTTGTAGTTGCATTTGCTGTCTATCCATTTGCAAGGCACTTGTTCAGGGATTCCAATATCCCGAAACGTTTGATTCCTGGTACCATTGCACTCGGTTCATTCACATTCACGATGGATGCACTTCCAGGGTCACCCCAAGTGCAAAACGTTATCCCTACTACATTCTTTAAAACAAATCTATACTCAGCACCAACTCTAGGCATCATCGGCGCAATCTTTATTTTTACTATAGGCATGTTGTATTTGGAATCACGTCGCAAGAAAGCCCAAAAGGCTGGGGAAGGCTATGATTCTTTCGGAACAATTAAAGAGGAAAATGAAAAAGAGATTGATTTAAATGAGCATGAAAGCATCGGGCGCCGAGTTTTTGCATTCGTACCAGTTGTCCTGGTTGCTGTCTTGAATAAAGTCTTTTCAACTGTTATTCCACAATGGTATCCAAAAGGATTTGACTTTGAGGCTATTGGTCTTGCTTTTCCTAGCATTGAAACATCAAAGGTTGTTGGTATCTGGTCAGTTGAAATCGCTTTAATCGTAGGGATAATTGCAACCATTCTCTACAACCGTAAACCAGTTGTTATGAACTTTAAAGAAGGCTCAAAAATCGGTGTTGCCGGAGCTCTTCTTGCCATCATGAACTCTGCAACAGAATATGGATTTGGTGCAGTCATTTCAAACCTGCCTGGCTTTAAAATTGCAAGGGACGGAATCGCGGCTGTGTTCTCCCACCCACTGATTAATGGGGCGGTAACAACAAACGTTCTATCCGCGATTTCCGGTTCAGCTTCTGCCGGTATCGCAATTACATTGGGCATGATGAGTGATACCTATATTAAACTCGCAAATCAATTCGATATCCCGCTTGAGGTTATGCACCGGGTCATTTCGATGGCATCAGGTGGAATGGATACACTACCGCACAACGGAGCTGTCATCACTTTGTTGGCAATTACCGGTCTGACCCATAAGCAATCCTATAGGGATATCTTTGCAATCACCATCATCAAAACAATCGCGGCATTCTTCATCATTGCAGTTTACCTACTGACAGGTATTATATAATAAAATGTATTTAAGGCATTCCTTCTTCTGGCCAGGGATGCCTTTCTTTGTTCAATTTATCGTCCGTTCATTAAACGAAAAAATTCAATTTGTCTCGACCAAGGGCAATGAGAGGATCCGCTCTTATCGGTTGGGGGATCAGGTTAAGCATCCGATCTGATAAATAGACGGAAAAATTTCGCTTAATTAGTAAATAGCATTAAAAATAACCCTAATAGACGGAGAGATTCCGCCTATTGACTCGAAAATCGTGAAAATGGGGGGTTTTGCTTTGCATAATCGGAAAACTTCCCCCTATATACCCCGAAACGAGCTCTATTCTGCATCTAACCGAAAAATCTCCGTTTATTTTACTTTCGCTGGTTACTCAATTGAGGATAAGACTTCTTGTTTGTAAAATGTTTAATAGAAAAATTGCCATCAGCCTTACACAAACGAACGTGTAAGGCTGATGAAAATAGTTACTGTGCTTTCTTAAAAGTGAGTTCTTTTCCTTTTGTTTCTTTTACTAACATTATACTTATAATAGAAATGATACTTGCTACTACTAAATACATCGAAATTGGGATCGAGCTATTAAATCTTTTTAGGAGACTTAATGAAATTAATGGCGCCAATGAGCCTGCTAAAATGGGTGCTACTTGATAGCAAAAGGACAAAGCTGTATACCTGATATGAGTAGGGAATAACTCTGTCATTAATGCTGAGTATGGTGAATACGTCATCGATTCAATAAATAAACCAAGCGTAATGGCGGCCATGATGATCCAATTGTTTCCGGTATCCATCATTGGAAACCCGATAAATCCCCAAAATGCCGTTAAAATGGCTCCTGTCATATAGATTGGTTTGCGTCCCCAAACATCACTTAAGTGGCCCATGATTGGAATAAAGAAAAAGTGAAGAGCATGGGCCCCAAACATTAATAATAAAATTTGTGAAGTATCTTTATGGACCACCAGTTTTAAATATGTAATGGAGAACGTTACAACCATATAATATAAGATGTTTTCTGCAAAACGAGCTCCAATACCAGCAATAATCGCTTTTTTATGGTATTTAAACACTTCTACAATCCCTAATTGTTGTTTTTCTAATTGAGCTTGTTTTTTTTGTGCGTCTTTGAAAATTGGGGCATCATCAACACTTTTACGAATCCAAAGACCAATTAGGACAACAACTGCAGAGAACCAAAATGCTACGCGCCAACCCCAGCCCATAAACTGCTCGGTGCTTAAGTTTTTAGATAAAATTAACAGGATAATGGTTGCTATTAAATTACCCAGCGGCACGCCAGCCTGCGGCCAACTTGCCCAATAACCGCGTCGATCACTAGGACTGTGCTCAGATACTAAAATCACCGCTCCTCCCCATTCTCCGCCAAAAGCAAAACCTTGAACTAAACGTAACGTAACGAGTAAGATAGGAGCCCAATAACCAATACTACTGAATGTTGGAATACATCCCATTAAGAAGGTCGTAATTCCAACGATGATTAAACTAAGCTGTAATAATTTTTTTCGCCCAATTTTATCACCGTAATGACCAAAAACAAGCCCGCCGATCGGTCTGGCTAAAAAGCCTACCGCATAGAGAGCAAATGCGGCTAGGATGCCGTCGATAGCGTTTCCAGTTTGTTGGAAAAATAATTCTCCAAAAACTAGCGCAGAAGCGGTACCATATAAGAAAAACTCATACCATTCAGCCACGGATCCAATCATCGATGCCGCAACAACTTTTTTTAGCACTTTATTATTTGTTTTCACCATATTTTCGCCTCCATAAATGGGACAGTGTCCTTTGTCCCAATTGGGACAAGGAGCCTGTACCTGTGTCCCTTTAGTTCATGTACCAAATCACTTTTGTATGCACATATTGTTCAAAAGCTTCTAAACCATTGTCTTGGCCTCCGAAGCCAGATTGCTTATAGCCGCCAAATGGGGTGGTGATATCGCCCTCGCTAAAGCCATTCACAGAAATCGTTCCAGCTTTAATGGCACGTGCCACTCGCATCGTACGCTGGACATTTTGGCTATAAAAAGAAGCAGCCAGACCATAAGAGGTGTTGTTGGCAAGGGCAATCGCTTCTTCTTCGGTTTTAAACGTGCTAACCGCCAAAATCGGACCAAAGACTTCGTTTTGGAACAAGGTCATGTTGGCAGTTACATTGTCAAAAATAGTCGGTTCGATGTACCAGCCACTGCCCACATCACTGTGAATGTTGCCCCCAGTCACTAAGCGGCCGCCTTCTTGAGGTGTGATGTCCAAGAACGATTTCACTTTCATAAAGTGTGCTTCTTCTACCATCGGCCCAATGGCAACCGACTCATCCATGGGGTTGCCCACTTTCCAGTCGGTTAAGCCGGACGTTAATTTTTCCAATAGGCTGTCTTTGATGGATTCGTGAACGATTAACCGTGACCCGCAGCTGCAGTTTTCACTCATGTTCCAGAAGGCGGCAGATAGAATATGGGGAACAGCGGCATCCAAATCAGCGTCTTCAAACACCACTTGTGGGCTTTTGCCACCGCACTCTAGGACAATTTCTTTAAGGTTACTTTCTGCTGAGTACTTTAAGAAATAGCGGCCCACCTCCGTTGAACCCGTGAATGAGACCATGTCTACATCCATGTGGCGGCCCAATGGTTCGCCTACTTTTTCGCCTAAACCACATACCAAGCTTAAAGCGCCTTTAGGCACACCTGCTTCATAAGCGAGTTCAATCATCCGGAAAGCGCTAAGTGAAGTTAATTCAGCAGGTTTCACAATCACAGAGTTACCTGCAGCTAAAGCGGGTGCCACTTTCCAAGCAAACATTTGCGCAGGGAAGTTCCATGGTAACACCGCGCCGACCACGCCAATCGGTTCAGTGATAATCAAGCCTAGAGCATCGTTACCCGTAGGAGCGATTTTGCCAAAGAGTTTATCAATGGCTTCGGCATACCAATAAAAGGTATCGATGGTCGCGGGCATGTCGGTATTCAAACATTCGGTAATAGGTTTACCAGCATCGACGCAATCCAAGGCAGCCAACTCTTCGCTGTGTTCCTCTAGCAATTGTGCCCAGCGAATCATCACTTTTTTGCGCGCGCTAGGGGATAATTGACTCCAAATTCCTGATTCAAATGTGTCTCTGGCTACCTTAACAGCAGCATCAATATCTCGTACATCACCATCGGCAATATAGCCAATTAAACTGTTGTCGATGGGGGTGCGATTTTCTAATTTGCCAGCTGCGCTCGTAAAACCATCAATTAAGTTGCCTGCCCAAAGTTTGCCTTCTTTGGCGCGGGCAAAGATTTGCTCTTTTTTAACGGTCATTTGTCTCTCCTCCAGAATATTATTTAAGGCTATTTTCGTAAAACTGGTTGTTATCCCTCAACGTATCCACTTAAAAAGTCATAAAAAAGTGTAAAATCATCATTTACCATTGAATAATTGAGTATTTTAATCGGTCTCAAATGATTTATCGGCGAATTTTATGGGTTTATCGGCGAATCTAAGCAATTTATCGGCGAATTTTTCATTTTATCGGCGAATCTAGGCAATTTATCAGCGAATCAAAAAAGCAATGATCATTTAGAAGTAAGCCTTATTTAAAGAAAGCCAGGAAATCTGCTTTTTCTTCTTCTGATAAATCAGATAAAGGCAGGCGTACCGTACCGACGTTGATTTCACCTTTCAAGCAGCCTAGTTTGGCTTTTTGGTTGTAGTTGCCGGACTCCATTGAGTAAATAGCAGGGTAGATTTCGCGCATAATCTGGCGGGCTTTGTCCCAGTCACCAGCCTGGGCAGCATCGAACAAGGCAACTTGCTCTTCTGGGAACACATTCCCTGCACCAGCAATCCAGCTTTTCGCACCCCAGAAGAAAAAGTCCACGGGTTGATCATCACAGCCACAAATCACTTCAAAGTTCTCAAATGGGGTTTGCAGCAAGCGTAACGCGCGGCTAAAGTCACCGCTGCTTTCTTTAATCGCAACGATATTCGGATTTTTTGCCAAATGGACGACGGTTTCGTATTCAATTTCAATGCCAATGCGAGCAGGAAAGTTGTACATGATAATCGGTAAATCGGTTGCCGCGGCCACCGTTTCGTAATGGGCAATGACACCAGTTTGGTCAGGCAGGCTGTAAGGAGTTGGTGCTAACATTAAGCCTTCGTAGCCCAAAGCTTTGGCTTGTTTGGCACGGTTAACCGCCCCTTCAGTTGATAAATCATTAATACCGGCAATCAAAGTGACACGGCCTTTGGCGACATCTGCCACAGTTTTTAAAACGCTTTCACGTTCTGCCTCGTTTAAGGCGTAATATTCGCCAGTGGTGCCACATACTACCAAGCCAGTTACGCCTTTATCGATAAAGGCTTTCGTCAATTGTTGTAAGGTTTCTACATCCAAGCTTTTATCGCTTTTAAAAGGGGTGACCAAAGGAACCAAAATGCCATGAAAATTCATCTTCATTCTCCTCATATGTGTAATTTTTTTTACTAGATTACTTGATAAAAAAGCCGAAATTGAAGTGGTGGTTCAATTATTTTGATAGTAACACACAGAATTTTCACTGTAAATATAATTTTCTAACTATTTTTTGAAAAAACTCTCCCCTTTCTTGCTTTGTTTTTGTATACTATTTAAGTATCACTTCATTTTGAAGTGTAATGGGACTAATTTCTGTTCATCGATTACTTTTAAAAGTTCATATATTGTGATTTGTGTAATAAAGGGAGTGGGGAAAAGTGGACGATTTAATTGGAGTAAAAATAAAGAGTTTACGAAAAGAGCGAAAGTTAACATTAAAACAAATAGCCGATCATACGAATCTTTCCATCAGTTTTTTATCTCAAGTGGAACGTTCAAAATCATCGGTAACGCTTGAATCACTAAAAAAAATTTCTGATGCACTTGGAGTCAATCCAAGCTATTTCTTTTCAGAATCCGATAGGAAAGAAGAAACAACTATTATGAGAAACGTCGTTAGTATAACGAACACCCTTGAAAACCAATTTTTTTATAAGGATTTAACGGGTAACATTGAAAATCCACTATTTAATCCTATATTAGTCTTGCTTAATCCAGGCGCTAAACGAGAGGATTCTTATTCCCATTCGGGGCAAGAATTTCTTTACGTTCTAGAAGGGAAACTGACAATCCTTATTGATAAAGAGGAACATGAGTTGAATCCCTTTGACTGTATCTACCTAGATTCAACAACCCCCCACAATTGGAGTAATAAAACAGATTCGATTGTAAAGTTCCTTTGCATTTCGAGTATACCTGTTTAGTGGGACGAGGGGACGGGCACCCCGTGCCGGTGGATTTTCGGAATAACTACGAATCTCCAATATTTATTGGCTGGGCAATGAAATGGACCAGACATCTCTGTCCATTGTCGAAAAGGAAATGCTTCGGCTAGCGATTCGAAAAGAGGATGCCATATCCCCTATAGAAGTCGAGAAGTATTTGAAGCTAAGTGACAAGACGGTAAAAAAAGTACTTACTCAACTAGCCGATAAAAAGATGTTGATTCCTGCATCTGGGGTCAAGAGAATCCGCTCTTATCGGTTGGGGGATCAGGTTAAGCACCCGGTCTGATCAATAGAAGGAAAAATTCCGCTTAATTAGTAAATAGCAATGAAAATAGCCCTAATAGACGGAGAGATTCCGCCTATTGACTCGAAAATCGTGAAAATGGGCGATTTTGCTTTGCATAATCGGAATACCTCCGCTTATATACCGAAACGAGCTCTATTCTGCATCTAACCGAAAAATCTCCGCTTATTTTACTTTCAATGATTCCTTAATTAAGGACAAGAATTCTTATTTAAAAGGATGTGAGGTGGACGGGGGTTTGAATATTTGAAAGTGGCTTTAATTTTTGTTGAAATAATACTATGTTATTTTTTTGTGTTTAGTGGCTCCTATTTAGGGGTCTTTTTGATTTGCAGCCATGAGAGCAGTTGCCTGCATGATACTTTTCAGATGCCATATATTGTTAATATAGAGGAATTCTTTTCTTGTTTGTCGAAATAAACCTAAGATCCACTATTTAAGAATGGAAGCGGGAATATTTATGCAGAAAAAATGGACTATCGCCTTATTATTGCTAGGAATTGGTTTCCTCTGTATTGGATACATAACTGCACAGCAAAAACAAACGATTGGTTATGGTGGCAAAATATTCGATATTGGCTATGATAGCAATATATCTGAGTTTTCCGGGACCAATTCTAATATTCAATATTTTATTCTTAACCAATCCGAGGGTGCATTCGCGCTTGGCCCGTTAGGAGTTGATTATTATAAAAGCAGTGTGGATAATATGATTCTAAACTTGCAAAGGTTCACCGATGAGATGGAACAAACGTCCGTTCCAAAGCCGTACAAACAGGCACATGATGACTTGTTGCGAGCCTATCAAAATTTCATCGATGCAGTAACTGTTTACCGACAGGCTATAAACAAAGACGGCATTACCACATCAAATATAGATGGTTTATTCGCCGCTTATCCACAAATTACACTAGCTTCGGAAAAGTGGTATACCATTTATAAAAAAAGAGTAGCAACACCGAAGGTTCCGGATAGATTTAGAGTTATAGGAAACTTGCAGGACCGGATGTTGTATATAAACAGCACACAATCCCAAATAGGAGGGACCTTGGATAAGATTAAGTCCAGTCTACTTCCGTGGGTTGATACAAAAGATTATAATGGCGTGCATAAAATGCAGGGTAACTTGGGCCTTCCAAGTGTGATTTTCTATATGAAGAACATAAAAGTTCCGGAATCTTATTCGACCGCACACCAGCACCTTCTTAGTGCCTGCGAAAATTTTTATAACTTTATAAAAGATACTCAATATCAACAAATTAACGATGACTATCTAGAAAAATTAAAAGGTTATTATGAGAATATTGAGAAAGCTTGGGAAGAGTGGACGTTAGTAGAAGGGTCATAACCCCCGCTCAGCCAGGTATGCGGTGTATGTAACGTATTTTTTAGTGAAAGGCTTTGTTATAACTGAATATTCATTTCACTGTGTTTAAAAAATAAACGGTAAATTTTTAAAAGTTCTAAATAATTCGTAAATATGGTAAAATGTCCCTAGGCTATTAATAATGGAGGGGTATAAATGAGCGATATCGTTTGGGGGAGTCCAGCTAGTTTATTTTGTTTAGGTTTTTTCTTTGCAGGGTTGGGAGTTTTTATTAAGCTTTCTAGAATGCCTAAACAATAACAGCAAAACTAATGAGCTATCAAAACGAAATCCACCATCCTAAAGGAAAATAAAAAATCCACTCCCAAAGCCGGGAGTGGATTTTCGCTATAGTCTCTTGCAAGGGCAAAGGCAAGTGCAAGTGCATTCCTTACTCGCTTACCCCAATCTTAATAAACGAATACTGAAAATTTTCATCACCAGAAACAATATGAAAGATCGGTGTTGCCTGCTCCAGTTTATGCTCCTCGATGTAATCGAATAGCAGCTTATAGGCCGCTTCTGTCTTGGCCTCGACGTTTTCTGCGAGGCAAAGTGAGACCATGTTTTCAATGCTGAAATAGCTGTGGAAGCGTAGGTCGTCCACAGGTTCAATCCAGTCATCCTCGATTGGCATGTAAAACTCAGCATTCACTATCTCATCCAGCGGGACATTGTGGATGGAGTAGAAGAGCGGGCCGCGCACTGCTGCTTTCAGAGAACCGACATCGTTTAAAAAATCTTCAAGAGCCTCATTCATATCTAAATAATGGAAGCGGTATTTACGCGAAAGTACATTGGCGAAGCGGATGGAATCGTTTGGGTTAATCATCAAACCGCCCCTTTGTGATCGGTGCATAAATATCAATAATCCCGCCGCCATAGACATCTAAGTAGATATGGTAAAAAGGTTCCTGTAACTCATAATGAAACTCGTCGGCACATGCCCGCAGGACTTCATAAGATTCCTCGAGGTCTTCCTCTAAATCTGCATGGCGGAGTACTAGACCATCCTCGAACTTCCATTCAGGAAAAAACTGATATTTATCATTTTCCCCAAGCTCAATCGGGGCACTGACAGGCAAATAAAACGTATAATCAGCCGTATCCGTATTTGGATTATAACCGGCAAATTGATAGATGACCGGGCCTGTCCCATATAGGCCGCTTTTGATGACAGCATTTCTTAATTCAACAGCACTCACAAACCACTCATCCGATTTACATGTGGATCTCGCGCTTAATACATTATGAAACACGA
Source organism: Neobacillus sp. NPDC093127 (assembly GCF_044754175.1). NCBI lineage: Bacteria > Bacillati > Bacillota > Bacilli > Caryophanales > Bacillaceae > Neobacillus > Neobacillus sp. NPDC093127. The sequence continues at coordinate 27,001 of NZ_JBIVOP010000029.1, read as the reverse complement.
CCGGTTTACGTTTAATATTCATCGTTTTAGTCCTCTTTCTGCTAGTTTTTTAGGAGGCTTTTTCAAAAAGGAATCGAACCTGCATTTACAGTAGGCTAATAGAAAAAACTCCGGCCAGGCAATGGCAAGAAGGTACTGCATCAGGGCAAAGGCCCCTAGCAGGATGTAGATTTCGGTGAAACCACTACTATTGCTTGACAGCGTTTTGATAATTGATCCCCCAATAATCGTAGCTCCGATGACAAACGATAGACTTATATGACCTTTGGATGTTTGAAAATCGTAGAGTAATTTCCCGCCTTTTTGGAAGGCCCCTTTTTTAACTCGAATAATAGCCCGCCAAGTCGAAAGGAATAGATAGACCAGACCGCCGCCGATCAGAACATAGCCTGTGGTCCACATATAGTCTGGAGCCAGGCGGTCTTCAAGAGCGAGAAAATAGACTTTATAAAAATCAAGTGAAAATTTTAAACCGATGAAGGCAAGTAAAATGGATTGGATCTTTTGAAATTTATATGTATTTTTTGAAAATGTGAAAAAAATCGCAATCACGAGCTGTGCCAGTAATAAATAAATATCGATTCTCATAAATTGAATCCAGGCATCACGAATAAACATCATGGAGTCGACTCCCACAGTCACTACGATGGTAGAAACCGCGCTGATTAAAAAAGTGACCCAAAAAAAGGCAGAGATGCGATCGGGACTTAAACGTCCGTTCGCCACGGACTTCAGTTCATAGAAATCTGTTTCGTTACTATTTTTTAACATAGAATGCTCCTACCAGAAGATTTTTTTAATTGAATTGGAAATCTTGTTTCCGATTGCTTGTGCTGTCTTAATCGGGTGATTGGCAATCTCCTTTACCCGGTCCGTGACACTTTCCGCCGGCGGCCCTCCAAATTTGAAATTAGCAGCAGCATTGATTGAAAATCCGACAAGACCCCCGACAACGGTACCAACAGGAGGGAGGAAGAAGGAACCTGCAGCTGCGCCTAACGCCGTTGCACCGCCTGCCATCCCGATATCAACGCCAAGGTTGACGCCAAACTCTTTTACCTTCGTTGAGTTATAGTTCCATTGTCCGGTATGCTTATCTTGGAAACTGTCCTGAAAATCACTCCACACCGTGAGGCCTGTTCCGAGAACCCCCAGGGCTTTTCCTGTGTTCGCCAGGCCTTGGGTAGTTTTCCAGCCTTTTAAATCGTCCCAGACCTTCACTCCGCCGATAAGCCCGTCTTTTGCCGCTCTTCCCACTAGCTTCACTTGATCTTGACCAATGTTTCGGACCGCTTTATTTAAGTCATCAAACTGGGTGTTCATAAATTTATTGCGGTTGTTAAAAAAACGGCCGCGATTTTCGTCATAAAGCGGCACACCCTCATTCGCTAATTTTGTTACGAAAGTCCGGCTCCATTTAGCTGTTCCGCTGAGGTTTTGCTTCATTAAATTATAGTACTTTGAAAAATCCTGGTGGCTGCCTACTTTTCCTCTTATGACCTTAATGAGGACTTTTCCATCTTTACGAAACAGCCTGAAGGAAAGGCCCTTACCTGCCCGAAGAAGGGTTTTCGGGTTAATGGCCATAGCAGTAGCGCCCAGCATGAAATTGCGGACTAGCACTTTCCAGTCATTTGAGCCGGTGATTTTTTTCTCGGCTTCATCATAATAATTGGCTGATTGTTTTAAAAAGCTGTCTAATTCCCTTACCTGTTTCGTTAGTTTATCGAGGGAAGTGTTAACAGCCAGGAGTCTGCCACTGATATTTTTTCGTGCTAAGATGCGGCTATCGATTTGATGGGTGGTGGATTGCAGGCTGGTTTTGGCCGTTGTTAATTTCTGCGCTTGATGCCGGACAAGACTGCTGTTTTGCTCAACGCTGTCAGTATGGATTTTGATTTGAGACATGTTTTTACCTCCAGAGTCGACATGTTCCTTATGGATTTGCCTTCGCTTTAGCACCGGCTTCGGCCTTTGCTTTTGCCTCTGCCTCCGCCTCCGCCTTTGCTTTCGCTTCGGCTTCGGCCTTTGCCTTCGCTTCTGCTGCTTTTTTCTCTTCTATTTCTCTATGTACTTCATTTGCTGTACTTTGAATATCGTGTCCAATGGATTCTAATTCGGTTGCCAACCGGGATAGCTCTGTTGTCAAGTGGTCAAAATGATCATTAATGTAGGTCATTTCAGTGGCCTTCCAACTGCTTCCCAGGCCGCCTTTCACAACATTCAAACTGTTTTTACTGCTTCTTATATCTGCAGCAATATCATTGACCCGTCTGCCTTGATTAAGGGCATTACTTAGATTAAATTCCATCATTTCATCACCTCATCCTATTGTATTATTTCTACCTAGATTTTTTTGGAAAAATGTGAAAAATGAATCGTTTTTCCTATGAGTAAAGGAGAAAGGTCCTATTCGGTGCCTGTCACCACCCGAATTTTGTCGAAGATTGGTAGAATCTTTGAAAGACAGATAATGATAGAATTTAGTTGCAAACGAATTAGTCCTTTATAGGCTTGATGAAGGACAAATCGAGTTCTTTCTATTAGGGATTAGTCTATTCTGGTTAAACAAAATTCATAATAATTTCATTTTTTGTGTAAGATCTAGTTGTTTGAAAAATGGTAATATAAGGTTAAATAGTTGATTGAATTTTGAAGGTTGGGATTTAATTTTATTAGGAGGGATTATATGTTAGGTCATTTAGGATTTTCATATGTTGGTCTGATATATTTATTAATGTTGTGGATTCCAAACGCCATATGGAGTAAGAATAAGCCAATTGACTATAACCCTTCCCAAGAAAACAAAATATTATTATTATTTGAGCGTGCTGGGCAAGTATGTTGTACTTGCAGCATACTGTTTTTTAGCGATTTTAACATTGCTCCCTTTTCAGTATGGAGCTGGTGGTTAATAGCATCATTTTTTCTGATGATTCTATATGAGATTAGTTGGATAAGATATTTTATAAATGAGCATACGGAAGAAAATTTTTATCGAAGTTTTTGTGGAATTCCCGTACCTGGTGCTAGTCTGCCTGTGATGGCGTTTTTGTTATTAGGTATTTACGGTAAAGTTATTTGGCTGATTGCATCTGCTCTCATAATTGGCTTTGGACATATTGGCATACACATTCAGCATTTAAAAGCAATGAAACGGGTTTTATAACTTCATGAATAATATCGGGATATTATCCTTTAAATCCTCGGGGCATATCGAGTGTCTTTTTGTAAATAATAAGATTGTTAAATATTAAATAGAGGAGGATTTGTATGCAGCAGGATCAACAAGCTAAAAAGGATTTGGGTTCTACTATGAATCCGCAATTTGCCGGAACTGATGCACAAAAAGTAAAACAAGAAATTCAAAAAGATGTTAGCCAAGGACAAGGTGCAATGACTTCCCGAGAGGCAGGAGCCATGCGTGATTAAAAAACCACTTTTGAGTGGTTTTTTATTTTTCTATTTCAATTTTTGAAGATTTTTTTTCATAAGAGATGCAATCTGTTTATTATTTTGTTCGGAAGTGTTTTCTAGCTGCTTAATCACTAACTCTTGTCGTTCAACAGAATGATTTTGACTTAATTTAGCTTTCGCTTCAATTTTTTCGATTTTTATTTTGAACGCCACAATCCCTTTACTCATTCCTTCGATAAAACTGGATTCTACCTCATTTAAATTGTATGAGCTATCTGGGCTTTCATATTTATTTACCAAGTCATTTAAAGAATTGTATATTTCATTTTGATCATCGACAATCTCCATTTTTCCATATAAATGAATAGACACATAATTCCAGGTAGGTACTGCTTTGGATGTTTCGTACCATGAAGGTGAAATATAACAATGGGGACCTTGGAAAACTACAAGAACCTGTTGGTTTTCTATATCCTTCCATTGCTCGTTCGGACGTGCAAAATGACCATATAAAGCCCTTTCGCCTTTATCTACTATCAGTGGAAGATGAGTAGCATACGGTTCACCGTTATGCTGTGAAAATAAAGTGGCAAAGCTGTATTTTTCGATAAAGTCATAAACAATTTCTTCATCATCAATTTTAAAATATTTAGGTATATACATAATCAATTCGCCTCGTTTCAACTGATCTACTTCCGTTTTTTTATTAGAGATTCTTTTTTAGACCAATGTTCATCATATTAAGAAGTTGAAGTGACGCTTTTTTAACTTTATCAATACCGTTAAGATCGAAACCGTTCTATGTTGCTAGAGTAAAATTATTAATATAAAAGGCAACTATTTATCTATAATTTTACTATATTGCAAATATTTACGAAAGGTAAAGTTGAATCTTTATAATGGGGAGGGAATTTGACTTTTGGGACAGGCTTTTTGTCCCAATATTTAGGTCCGAAATCCCCTATAAAATACCCATAAGCTAAATAGGTGATGAATTGTTGAAAGATTCAAAGTGTTCAAATATAATGAGGGTACTCAAATGTAAACAACTGCATAGTCCAAGGGTCATAGTTAGTGATATCAGCACTCCACCTATTTTTATAAGTATCCTACATTAGCACACTCACTCATACATACATGAAGAAAATCCCATTTTTTGTAGACAGAAACAACCAAGCAAATTGATTCTGTCTAGAATGAAGGGGATTCTTATTTTTTTAAAAAAAGGGAGGAACGATATGCGATATACAAAGAAAGAAAAGGGGGTTTCTGTCAGGGAAGCCTTATCCTTACCAGCCTTGTCAGGCGTTAATGTGTTGGGTGGAGAGTCGGGGTTGGACCGGATGATCAGGAGTATTGATATTATGGAGGAACCGAATATTTTTCCATTTGTTCAAGAAGGACAATTCCTTATGACGACTGCATATGGAATCAAGGATGATTATCAGACACAACGACGACTTATTCCGAAACTGGTAGAGAAGAACTTGGCCGGATTAATGATTAAATTATCTAAAGGATATGTCATTAAAGAAATTCAAACAATGATTGATGAAGCCAATCGATTGGATTTTCCCCTTTTGGAAATGCCGGAAAACTTCACACATACAACCGTAATCGATGCTATTTATTCCTTCTTTTCACTCGAGGAGGGTAAGAATTATAAAACAGTAGAAGATGCCCATCAAAAGTTGATGCAGGCTGTATTGAATGGCGGCGGTATTAATGAGATTTGCCGGACACTCTATCAGATTATCCAAAACCCGGTGGCGATTGTCGGTTCTGATGATGCGATTTTGGGCTCTTATCCAAATTCGTCCTGGACAAGCCACGATGTTTCCACACTATTAAAAAATAAAGATGATCAAATGATTGTCGGCGGGCGTTTATTTGCGGTAAAGCACGTACCGATTATTATTAAGGATTATCATTATGGGACGATTTGTGTGTTAGAGGTGGGACACAAACTTAATGCCTTAGATATTGCCATCATTGAAAGCTCTGCTGCTGTAGCCTCGATTAATATTATGAATCAGATGCTTGTGAGAGAAATGGAAATAAGGCATAAAAATGAATTTATTTTTCAATGGATGCAGGAGCGGATTCATTCTAGCACTGTATTAGTGGAACGGGCAAAAATTCTAGGATTAAACTTGGAATCGTACAAGAATATGCTTGTATTGGAGATCGACCAATTTGAAGATGTAAAAACACTGGACACAGACGGAATCTATACGGCTGCCCACCTAAAAAGCGTTATTCGTTTTACGATAGAAAAGACATTGAAGGATCATCACCTTAGGTCGATTATTGGCGATAAAGGGGAGACCATGGTCATTTTAATTGAACAACATCGATCAATTGAAAATAAGGTGGAATCCTTAAAACAACTCGCCCACCTAATTTGTGACCGAATAGCCGAGCAAACGAAATATACGTGTACGATAGGCATTGGCCGCCCGCGTGAGCAGTTAACCGAATTACCTTCTACGTATGAGGAAGCAAAAAAGGCAATTAAAATGTCGAAAAGCTTTAACCAGCAGCAAAAGGTCATCCATTTTGACGATTTAGGTTTATTCCGGCTATTTATCCATTCCAACCAAGAAGAAACACAACAATTTATCTCCGAATTAATCTCTCCGCTCATCGAATATGATTCGAAAAATAATACGGAGCTAATGAAAACACTAGAAGCGTATTTTCAATGTAATGGGAATATGAGCAAAATAGCTAAATTTCTTTATACCCATTACAATACCATTTCCTATAGAATCGAACGAATTCAACAGATTACCAAAATGAATTTAGAGAATGAGGAGAATCGCTTATACCTCCACCTTGCGCTCAAGCTTAGTAATTCCGACATCTATAAAAAATTTATTGCCGCGCATTTGTGATATTTCCACAAACGCAAGATGACAAGATTATGAAATCTTTCAATTGTGGATAAATAAAAAATGCCATAAGATTAGGATATAACATTAATTATCTGAATTTATGAAAAATTCACTAGTTAATGTTTATTTTTACACCTAAGATGGCAGCGCTTTCACCGAGGGTTTTGAAAAACAAAATAATAGGAGGAGGTTTTTTGTAATGTCGCTTAAGTGGTTAGGAGATCTTGTTACAGCAAACGGCTTTACACACACGTTGTTTATCTCATTGGCTGTCGTTGGCATGGTGTTAGCAGCTATCATTTGGATTATTGAGTTTTCGGGCCATACCATTTCACGAAAAGGGATTGTGAAGAACAATGTGAAATGGAATGCCACAACCATCGCCATTATTGCCATTAGCGCCGCCGTTTATATTGTCGGACGTCCTGTTCAATTTCAGTTCATTCCAGGAATTGGCGGCTTTAATCCTACGCTTGCACTGGCACCAATCCTGTCGATCCTCTTAGGGTTACCGGGTGCAATTGGTGTGACCTTCTCGATGCCAATCGGGGATGCCATTTCCGGTTCATTAACGGTTGGTTCTTTAGCTGGATGGCTGAGCCATACGTATGTCACTTGGTTGGCTTATAAGATGGTAAGAGGAGCAAATTTCAAAAAATTTGCGAATGTTGCCAGCTACTATCTCTGGGCCATTATTATTGGACCGATTATCCATGCGATCATTATTCCGGGATTTTTAGATCTAACACATGTAGTCCCGCCAGCCGTTGCTTGGGCAGGGGTTACATCCAGTATTTTAATCAATCATATGCTTACAGCTGCTGTGGTTTCCGCAATCCTTGTTCCGATTCTCTATCCTATTGTAAAGAATCGCGGACTTTATTGGAAGGATCGATATCAGGCAAATCAGGATTTAGATGCGGATGACTTCAGTGCTGAAGTGTAAATATGGGTAAAAGGGGAGGGCACCTTGAACGAAACGATAGTAGATATCCAGAATCTTAGATTTAAATACATGTCGAGTAAGGAATTAGTCTTGAAAGGTATCGACCTTCAAGTTAAACGTGGAGAATTCATTGGCATTATTGGTCCGTCAGGGGCCGGGAAAACGACGCTGGTTTCTTGTATAAAAGGGCTGATTCCACACACCATTAACGGAAAAATTGGCGGGAAGATTGACGTATTCAATATGGATATGAAAAAACATTCTCCCGATCAAATTGCCGAAAAAGTCGGCATGGTCATGCAGGATCCAGAAGGACAAATCATTGGGTTGACGGTTCAAGAGGATTTAGCTTTTGGACCGGAAAACTTCCAATGGCCAGTTGAAAAAATATTAGAAATCATCCCTGAGAATTTGAAAAGAGTCCGCCTTGATGGGTTGGCGGAAACGGAGACCTATAGTCTGTCAGGGGGTCAAAAGCAGCGCTTGTCGATTGCAGGGGCCTTAATGACGGAACCAGAGCTGCTCATTCTGGATGAACCGACGTCAGAGCTTGATCCGATCGGACGGGAAGAGGTATTTGCCACCATTAAACGATTGAAGGAAGAAAAAGACATTACCGTCATTGTTGTCGAACAAACCGTAGAGGAATTAATCGGAATGTGCGACCGGATTGTCGTGATGAAGGATGGATTAATTCTAGCCGATGACCATCCAAAGAATATTTTCAAAAATAAAGATATATTTTGGGGAGAGAATCGCGGGGAAATTCCGATTCCGCAGACAGTTGAATTGTCCTATATGTTGTCAGATGGCGGCTATATCCGTGACGAGCAAATTTCACCTTATGAACAGGAGATCGCGCAGACCGTACAAATGTTAGTGCAAGGCGGGTGTTTTAAATGAATGATCAAAGCCCTCAACTACAGGTAACCGATTTAGTGTATAAATATCCAAGCTCGAAGAAGAACATCTTGAACAAGGTGAATCTGACCATCAATCAAGGTGACTTTATCGCCATTATCGGCCAAAACGGAGCAGGAAAAACGACTCTGACCAAACATTTTAATGGGCTTCATTTATCGATAGACGGTCAAGTGCTGATTAATGGTAAAAATACAAAGCAAATGAAAACAAATGAAATCATTCAATTAGTTGGCTATTGCTATCAGAATCCGGATCATCAGTTGTTTTGCCGGACCGTCTATGATGAGGTTGCCTATGGGCCGAAAAACCTCGGCTTTTCCCAGCAAAAATTAAAGGACAGTGTGATGGAAGCCTTGGAGGTTACCAAGCTTGCTGAAAAGAAAGACCAATACCCTTTCACATTGGGCCGCGGAGAAAGGCAAAGACTGGCGATTGCCTCCGTTATTTCGATGGGTTCTCCTATTCTCATTGTCGATGAACCGACCACTGGACTTGACACAAAAGGGATGGAGCACATCATGAACTTTTTAACAAGGTGGAATGAATTGGGGCATACGATTTTGGTTGTGACCCATGATATCGAAATGGTGGCTAAATATGTGCCGCAAACAATCGTGATGGCGCAGGGAGAAATCATTGCCAATGGCGATACAAGAACCGTTCTCAATAATAAGGAAGTGTTAGAGCGGGCATTTGTAAAGCAGCCGCAAATTATGCGGCTTGCCCAGGATTTATCTCCAATTGGGATCCAAAAGGATTGTTTGACGGTAAATGAAATGTATGATCAGATCGTCAAGTTAACGAGTAGTGTAGAACAAAAAACGAAAGGAGTGGGGTGACGTATGGCAGTCGGCTATAGCATTTATGTCGAGAAGGACTCCAAGCTCCATCGCGAAATTGATCCGCGAACGAAATTTCTATGGCTTGGCACTATTTTTGCCGTCAGTTTGCTGTTTAATCACCCGCTCCCACTAGGAATTCTCGTGATTGCGGTTATTGCTGTCGGGCTTTCTTCAAAATTAGATTTAAAAACCTTAAAACCTTTTTTACTAGCGTCGATTTGGTTTTTAGTCTTAGGGGTATTAATTTGGCCCTTTTATATTTCGCAAGGAAGGCCAGTCGTGACCGTTTTTGGGACTACGATTACTACGACGGGCTTACTGTTTGGCTTTGCGATGGGCCTCAGAGTAGCGCTCATGGTAACGACTGCCTCCATCGTGATGATGAGCACGTCTCCTCAAAAAATGATGATGGGCCTATTGAAAATGGGGATTCCTTATAAAGCAGGAATGGCGCTTTCGGTTGCAATTCGCTTTGTTCCGCTTATCAATGCGGAACGGCTAACCATTACAGAAGCGCAACGGACGCGTGGGTTGAATTTGGATCAAGGGAATTCTTTTACAAAGTCAATTAAATATGTCGGCGTTATTGGCCCTTTGATGCTGAGGGTTCTCGATTTAACCAGCACCTTAGCAGTGGCAATGGACTGCCGTGGCTTTGGAGCCCGAAATGGACGGAGCAGTATTACCAGAATTGAAATTACCAGGCTCGATATTCTCTTGATTGTTGCCGCGCTTGTCGCCGTAGTTCTTGCCGTGATATCAAGAATATTGGGATTTGGGATATTACTTCAAGGTTATTTGTAAAAAGGAGGGATATCCTTGGATAACAAGGCAGTCGATCTGGTTTTTATTGGCCACTTGACGTTAGATGATACGGTATTGCCCAGTGGGAAAACGAATTACGATTCATTGGGTGGTGCTGCTTTATATAGTGCTGCAGGGGCAAATCTATGGTCCAATCGTGTCGGCTTAGTATCTCGAGTCGGCCATGATTACAGCCCCTCGTATCTCAAGCAATTAGAGAATTTCGGTATCGATACGACCGGGATTTCTCGGAATGATCAGCCCAACATCCATATTTGGGCTCTCTATGATCGGGATGGCCATCGTTATTTTATCCCCCAACAGGGAGGGGGCAATTACTTAGACATGGCCCCTGTTTCGAGTGAAATTCCAATGACATACCTTCAAAGTGCAAAAGGATTCCATATTGCCCCGATGCCACTTCCATGCCAGGAAGAGATTGTTGAAAAATTATCCATGCTCCAAGCGCTGGTTACGCTTGACCCGCATCATGAATGGCTGGATCCGGAATACCATGAACGTTGGAAACGGTTGTTAGAAAGAGTGGATATCTTTTTACCAAGTGAGGATGAATTTATTACTTTTTGGGGGATTGCCAAAGAAAATGATCCCGACAGGTACAAAGAGTGGATTCGAAAGACCGCGGCAATGGGTCCTGGAATTGTAGTCTTAAAACTTGGGGGAAAAGGAGTCCTTCTCTATCACTCTATTAATGATACTTTTCACCACGTCCCGTCAGCGGCGGAAAAGGTTGTCGATGTAACAGGCGGAGGGGATGCCTTCTGTGGAGGATTTCTATGTGGGTATATTCAGACATCTGATACGATGAGAGCTGCTATGTATGGGGCTGTTTCCGCATCCTTTGTCATTGAGGATTTTGGCCCCTTACATATGTTTGAAATAGGGGAACTGCAAATTTTGGATAGACTTTCTAAACTAAGACTATTAAAGACTATTATCTAAAAATGGAGGGATTTACGTGTCTAGAATTACACATATGTTTGAAGAAGTGAAAGAGCAAGCCGATTTGTTAACCCAGGGTGCGAAGGATATTGAACAGCAAGTGAAAGATTTGGTAGCAAAGTATCCGACTTTAAAAAAGACAAATAAGATTTTTATCGTCGGCTGTGGAGACTCTTATTATGCTGGAATCGCCTGCCAACAACTCCTCTATAAATATCTTGGAATTTCGGTTGAAGTCTATCAAGCACTTGAATTTTCTCGCTATGCCTATGAAACCTGTGACGAAAATAGTGTAGTTTTGGCTGTGTCCAATTCTGGTATGGTGGCACGGACAGTGGAATGTGCACTTCGTGCGAAGGAAATGGGGGCCCTTGCATTAGGGATTACCAGTAATAAGCAATCACCGCTAGCGCAAATGTCACGGGATATTATCGAAATAAAAATTCCGCCGGTAGTTGGCTTGGTCCCGGGAACACGGTCCTATGCCGGTTCCATGGTATCCTTAGCTATTTTTGGATTTGTGCTTGCGGAGGCGCTGGGAAGAATTTCAGAGGCAGGAAAGGAAGAAGCCTTGGCCTATCTAGGTAAAGTTGGAACGATCATGCGAGATACGGTAGAAAATAACTTTGATCAGATTTCAAAATATGTCAATGAATATGTTGGCCCTGGGAAGGAAGTTTCAATTTACCATGTGCTCGGAAGCGGACCAAACTACGCCACTGCTCAATTTGGAACAATGAAACTATTAGAAGCAGCTGGATTTGAAAGTATTCCACAAGGGATTGAGGAGTGGGCGCACAGTCAATACTTTGTGACACATAAGGGTTCACATGTGATTTTTATTTTACCAAAAGGAAGAGCCTATGACCGTGCCCTTGAAGTAATGCAGGCGGTGAAGGTTGTCGATGGAAAGGTCATTGTCATCGCAGAGGAAGATGATGAGGAAGTTAAGAAATACGCGAACTTTGTCTGGACGATTAAGGGTGAATCGATTCGTGAAGAATTCACACCGTTTGTTTATGCCGTTCCATTAGAAATTCTCTCGTTTTTAATGGCCAAAGCCTTGAATAAAAATCCAATGGACTTTGACGAAAAGCCATGGAAGAAGGCCGAAAACTTTAGACAGATCTTTAAATCCAACATTGTCTCAATGGAAAAGCTGGAACAATAGGAAGGACTAAGGGGAATGAGCGAAAAAGAATTAGTCGCCATGATTGCTTTACGACCGCTGCCTGGGACATATGAATATAATGGGGAATCATTAAAGGAAATTGAACGGCAAGCTGTGGAGGAAGCCATTCAATTAAAAGAGGCCGGCATCAACTCGATCATGATTCAAAACGTCAATGACCTTCCGAGCAAGCGGGAGGTGGGTCATGAAATTATTGCCTATATGACAAACATCGGGCGCGCCGTAAAGGAAGCGGTCGGTGACCAATGCAAAATTGGAATTAGCATCTTGAAAAATGAAGGTGCGGGCAGCGTTGCCGTGGCTGATGCAATTGGTGCCGATTACGTTCGACTTAAGGTGTACGTCGGGGCGATGATTAGTTCAGAAGGCATAACAGAAGGCTGCATTGAGGAAGTACTAGAAATGAAAAAACGAATTGGTTCCTCTGTTGAGCTGTGGGCCGACATCTACGACCGTTCTGGCGTCCCGTTAGGAACCATGACGTTAGAAGAAGCGAGCCAGCAAGGAATCAGTAAAGGAAAACTGGACCGCCTCATTATTACCGGTAAAACCTTTGATGAATCCATTGAATGGATAAAGCGGGTCAAAAGCGCCCTGCCGACTGCAAAGGTCTTACTAGGCGGTTCAGCAACACCAGAAAATATCGCAACAGTTCTCGAAGCATGCGATGGAGTCATCATCGGCAGCTATTTAAAGAAAGATGGGGTCATGACAAATCCACTTGATCCGGGGCGATTGGCAACGTTTATGAATGCTTATCATAGTGGGACGTGGGCTCCTTTTCCTAGTTCACACTTGGGTAGGGCGTGAGGTTTCGGGGTGGGGGACAGGGGTCACCCGCCCCGAATTAATTTTTTGTGCCCATGCCGGAGGAATTTCAGAGGAAACGGTCACAATTTTCCTTATAATCTAACTTAAGAACTCCGTTTAGCGTGAACAGGACAGAGGGACAGTACTACCCCAAACTACTTACTATAGCTGTCCCAGTGTTCCTCTGCCTCCTCTGCGATCTGGAACATAAAAAAAATAGCCAAATAAAACAGGCATCATCCAAAAAATCGGATGATGCCTGCCTCTATCGATGGAAGTTTCACTTTATCTCATATTCAATCGATTAATTCTTTCGTCAAGATCCGGATGTGTTGAAAATAGCATTGATTTACGTTTACCGTTAATTTTTAAGGTAGAAATCGCCGTTTGCTCTTCATCTTTCATCTGATTTGAATAAGCTTTTAGACATTGTAATGCGTGAGTCATTTTATCCCGGCCGGCTAGGTCTGCCCCGCCTCTGTCTGCGTGAAATTCACGATGTCTTGAATAAGCAAATACTACAAGGCTTCCTAAAATCGAGAAGGCAATTTGGAAGACGATAACGGCAATGAAATGAACAATTGGCGCTATGTCTTCTTTTACAAAGCGTGACACTGCCCAAGCTGCAATTCGCGCAAGGAAAACAACAAATGTATTTACTACACCTTGCAGAAGGGTCATGGTTACCATATCACCATTGGCAATATGTGCTACTTCATGGGCAATTACTCCCTCAATAGCTGCATCGTCCATTTCATGAAGCAGCCCGGTCGAGACCGCAACAAGTGATCGTTTTTTCGAAGGACCAGTGGCAAACGCATTCACTTCTGGTGAATTGTAAATTCCCACTTCAGGCATATGAGTTAACCCAGCTGCACTAGAAAGGCGATGGACTTTTTCGACAATGGTTCTTTCCAAAGGAGATAAGGAGCCTTGAGGATCTAACACCTTAACTTTCATCATCATTTTTGCCATCCAGCGTGACATCGCCAAGGATATGAGAGCCCCTGTGAAACCAACTATAGCACTAAATATTAAAAGCGAAATCAGATCAATACCGCCTCGGGCATTCATATAATTTCCGGCACCTGTAAGCGATAGCACAATACTAATGGTGACTAATACTAAAACATTCGTTAATAGAAAAAAGAAAATTCGTTTACCCATCATCTCACCCTTTGATAAAAATTTTTGAGTTCAAATGAGCTAATCATATGAGTCTATTATAACCAATTCTGTAGATAATACAATCAAGGGACGATGGGACAGGCTCCTTGTTTCAATTATTTAGGTAAGATTGCCACGTATTTGAGCGAAAATTATTGTGCATGTAATTTAAGTATCTGTAAATACTCCGCACCGGTAGAGGTAATTTTTGTGCCGGTTCTCCCTCGGCCTTTTGTGATGAAACCATGGATTTCGAGGGTATCTAACCTGCGTCGAACTTGTTGTGGCGAGAGATAATGACCATTTTCCCTGCTAGCCATTGAAATAAATTGACGACTGGCGGGCTTGCCGTTATCATTGCAGTCCTTGATGGCCTCTAACATAAATAGATATTCATTTATTTCTAATAAACTCTCAGGAATTGGATAGTCCTGCTCATTAGATAAGCTGTTTTTTTGAAAGCGGTCCTGCGGAATGTCTTTCCATTCGATTTTGTTCCCGTCACAGATCGTGAGCATATAGTCAATGGTACTTTTTAATTCACGAACATTGCCTAACCATTCCTGTTTTTGAAGCTGTTCTGGCAGGTCTTGTCCAACTTTTACCCATTTCCCACTTTTGGTAATAAAGTGTTTTACTAATAAAGGGATGTCCGTTATTCGTGCTCGAAGTGGCGGAAGAGAAAGGGTAAGAACATTCAAACGGTAAAACAAATCAGACCGGAACGTGCCTTCTTGTGATTTCAGTTGAATATTTTTATTCGTGGCCGCGATGACCCGGACATTTATCGGAATTACCTTTCTCCCGCCGATTCGGCGCAATTCCTTTTCCTGAAGAACCCTTAATAAATGGGATTGGACGGTTAAACTAATATCGCCAATTTCATCTAAAAATATCGTTCCATTATCAGCTAATTCAAATAAACCTTTTTTTCCACCTTTTTGTGCCCCTGTAAAAGTCCCCTCCTCGTACCCGAATAATTCACTTTCAAGCAAATTTTCTGTTAAAGCACTGCAGTTTATCGCGATAAAGGGTCCGTTTTTTCTCATTGAATGAAGATGGATAGAATGTGCGAATAATTCTTTACCCGTACCCGTTTCCCCTTGAATTAAGATAGGATGCTCGGAAAGAGCAAGTTTTTTGGCAATTTGTTTACTTTCATTGAGTAAAGGGTGTTCACCAACAATATCATCAAAATCATACTTTGCATAAAATCCCTTGTTTCTTAGTTCCCGCTGTGCCATTTTTTCGACTTCAAACGCTTGATTAGTGCTTTTAAATGTCGCTACGATCGTATTTTCTGTTTCCATATGATGACGGAAAATAACAAGATCGACACCGTATATCGTAAAAAATTTACTTTCTTCATTACTACTAAGGATAAAATCGATAATTTCCTGTTGAACGATGACCTCAGCTAATGGTTTATTAATGGCATCAATTACAGGAAAATGAAATAGAGCCTCTAAGCCACGGTTAAAAACGGTGACCTTCTGGTGTTGATTAATGGCTAAAATACCGTCATCGACAGTGTCGACAACATTTTGAATATGTTGATTCAACTGTTTTGCATTTTGTTCCGCAATTGATAGTTTCCGTTGTAAATCAATGATGTTACGAATATACCTTTCTGAAATCAATGACGAGACTTTCTCGCCCAAACAGAAATATTCGACTACTTTTAATATAGTTGCCATATCAAACAAGCGAACGCCAATGTCGATAATCCTTTTAATGGACGGAGGACAAAGATGGGGCTCACCGGGAGATATAGCGATATCAATATTTTTATAAAAAATCTGTTCCTTCTTAAACGGGACGAACTGTAAGTGATCAATACCCAGCTGATAAAGAGATTCTATTAGTTCAACCGTAGCAAAATCATCATCATTGACGACAAGAACGTCGGAATCTATCGGGATTTTTAACAGCTGATCAATAAATTGGTGATGGACTGTACGTTTTCCGACAAACAGTTCATTACTATGTATGTTACACAATTCATGAGCTTCAACCCTCGTAACCTCCGATGAAAACAGGATAAAATCAACGTTCAATTGAGTTGGCAGTGCTTCTTCTGTTGCAAAACTTTCAATATGGACGTAATCGCCCAATAATTGTTGAAGCTGCTCATGCAGGACTTGTTTTGTTTGGCTGCTTCCCGTTATTAACGTAATGGATTGTTTTATCCTAAACACCCCTTTTGGTTCAATTGGGTTCTATTATATTACAAAAAAGAACCAAAAAGAGCCGATAAAGGAGAATTAACGATAGATTTTTTCGAATTAATAGACTTCTTTGCGATTGGCATAGAACTTGCATATTAATTAGGGGAATTGCATGAAAAAACAAAATAAGGAGAGGGTATGATGAGTCAATTGGGTAAAAAGGTGGAATCGGTTCCACCAACAAAAAAACCGATGCAAATAAATGTGTTTGCTTTATTATTATGTGTTGTTGTAGCGGCAATGATATTAACCTATATTTTGCCGGCAGGGGAATACAATCGTGTAGAAGTGGATGGACGGACAATCGTAGAGGCCGATTCGTTTAAATGGACGGAATCCACACCTGTCAACCCATTTGATATGGTGCAAGCCCTCCATAAAGGGATGGTTGAAGCCGGTGGTATTATTTTCTTTGTCTTAATTATTGGCGGTTTTTTTGGTGTTTTCAGTGCGACAGGTACGATTGATGTATTAATTGCGACAATGGCAAGAAAGTTAGCGAAGCGAGAAAAGCTATTAATACCGATCATGATGCTGTTCTTTGCCGCAGGGGGATCGTTAATGGGAATGGCGGAAGAGGGACTAGCCTATATTCCACTATTAATTCCGCTTGCATTGGCCCTCGGTTTTGATACGATTACGGGCATGGCGATTGTGTTGCTTGGCGCCGCCGCAGGTTTTACGACGGCCGTTATGAATCCATTTACAGTGGGGATTGCTCAGGGGATTGCTGAACTGCCGCTATTCTCTGGGATAGGGCTGCGCCTTATCTTGTTTGTGGTTGTTTACCTTGTGTCTGTAATTTTCGTCTATCGTTATGCGATGAAAGTAAAACGAAATCCTGCCCTAGGTTTCTATGGAAATTACAACAGGGAACATGCAGATAAGCTGCTTCAATCGAAGGTCAATCTAACAACAAAGCACAAGCTCATTCTTGGAGCTTTTCTATTAAACTATGTTGTTCTAGCATTTGGTGTTATTAAATTTGAATGGTATCTTTCAGAGATTGCTGCCTTGTTTATTATTTTAACAATTGTCGTCGGGATTATTGGAAAACTTTCTGTAGACAATATCGTGAAAAATTTTACGAGCGGCTCTGCTGCTTTAATTAGCGGTGCTTTAATTATCGGTGTATCGAGAGCGACATTGGTTGTATTGAACCAAGGGCATATTGTCGATCCGATGTTGCACGGCGTATCTGAAGCCATTAAACATGTTCCAGGAACGATTAGTGTTATAGGGATGTATGGCTTCCAATCAGTTATTCATTTTATCTTAGCGTCAGGAAGCGGGCATGCGATGTTAACGATGCCAATTATGGCGCCGCTCGCTGATTTACTTGATATTACGAGACAGACAGCTGTATTATCTTTCTCATTTGCTGACGGGATTGGAAATATAATTTTTCCAACTGCCGGTACATTAATGGCCGGTTTAGCGATTGCTGGAATTCCGTGGACGAAATGGGCGAAATGGGTCCTGCCGTTAGTCATCATTCAATTTGTAATCGGATTAATTGCGGTTGTTATCGCGCATGCGATTAATTACGGTCCATTTTAAAGGTAAAAGTCATCTGAGGTGAAACTAAGGAGGAGAATGGTAGTTGCTTACGTTGATTAAAGATGGGGAAGTGTATGCCCCGCATTATCTAGGGAAGAAAGATATTTTACTAGTCGATAGCAAAATTGGCTATGTAAACGAGTTGATTGAAAATCCGGAACATTTTGTTCCGATTACGGTGATTGATGCATCGAATCAAGTGGTTGTACCAGGATTTATCGATGCCCATGTTCATATCATTGGCGGTGGAGGGGAAGGAGGATTCAAGACACGGACACCGGAATTGAACTTAACTAGTTTAACCACTTCGGGCATTACTACGGTTGTGGGTGTCCTTGGAACAGATGGGACAACACGCCGAATGGAAAGCTTGCTTGCTAAAGCGCGGGGGTTAGAAGAAGAGGGCGTAACGAGTTATATTCATTCAGGTTCGTACCAGCTGCCGGTTAATACGTTAACGGACAAAATAGAGAAAGATATTATTTTTATTGACAAAATAATCGGGGTCGGGGAAATAGCCATTTCCGACCATCGGTCATCTGAGCCGACGTTTGATGAAATTGCAAAAGTTGCTACAGCCGCACGAAATGGCGGAATTTTATCGGGCAAAGCTGGTGTATTAGAAATTCATGTCGGGGATGGTGAAGAAAAGCTTTCTTTGCTTGAGGAAGTAGTTAGTAAGACCAATATTCCGATTTCTCAGTTTCATCCAACCCATATTAACCGAACGGAAGAATTATTTAGGGCCGGGATTCAGTATGCTAAAAATGGCGGCTATGTGGATTTAACGACAAGTACGATACCGCAGTTTTTAGAAGAAGGGGAAGTGAAGTGCAGCAAAGGCTTGAAGATCATGCTGAATGAAGGGGTTCCGATTGAAAATATAACATTTTCTTCTGATGGACAAGGCAGCCTGCCGTCTTTTAACCGGAAAGGAGAGTTAACAGGACTTCAGGTTGGCAAAGTTTCTTCCTTATTTAAAGAGGCAAGAGATTCAGTTCTAGAAGAAGGGATTTCATTAGAACAGGCATTACAAGTCATTACGTTAAACCCTGCTACTGTGCTAAAGCTGGCACACAAGGGCAGGATCGAGGAAGGAACGGACGCTGACATTGTTTTACTAGATAAAGAGACACTAGAAATTGATACTGTTATCGCCAAAGGAAAAGTGATGGTAAAAAATAAAGTGCCGATTGTAAAAGGTACATTTGAGTAAGAGGCAGCGATTCTAAAGTAAGATCTGATTTCATTTTTGCAAAAATTGGAGGGATAAAGTTGAGAAAGTTACCGATTATTTTTGTCCTAGTTTTAACGATGTTTTCCATTACCATGTATTCATTTCATGCGGGGGCGACTGAGAATAAGAATAGTTTATCAAAGACATCCGGCAAAGGTTCTCTAGTTATTGTAGGTGGCGCATTAAGTTCAGATAATGAGGCGGTTTATAAAAAATACGTAACACTTGCTCAACAATACAAAGGCAAATCATTAAAGGATGTAAAGATTGCAATTATTCCGGCTGCCAGCGCGGCACCAATTGAAAGTGCTGATTCGTATAAAGACGATTTCGTTCGCTACGGCGTACTTGAAAAAAATATCTATACTGCCCCAATAGCATTAATGGATGACCCTTCGACAAAAGACGTGGACGAATCTACTTGGAAGAATAATGGAAACAATGCTGAAATAGCAAAAAAAATAGAAGAGTTTGATGCGATTTGGTTTGTCGGCGGTGATCAATTACGTCATATTAAAACGTTAGTGACTGCAGACGGGAAGGATACAGTCGTGTTACAAGCCATTAGAAAAATATATGACAACGGGGCAGTCCTTGGTGGATCAAGTGCGGGTGCTGCGGTTATGAGTAATCCTATGATAGCTTCAGGAACGAGCGTAGGGGCATTAAATGAAGGGGTTCACATTCTAAAGAACTTTGATCAGGATACGGGTGACGATCAACTTTTTCTTACAACCGGTTTAGGGTTTTTCACACATGGGATAGTCGACCAGCATTTTCTAGAACGTGGCCGTTTTGGCCGATTGCTTGTCGCATCACAATATAACAAAACACGTTATGGTTTTGGTGTGGATGAAAATTCCGCTATGGTTTATACAGCAAAAGACAATAGTATTGAAATTGTTGGGGCAAGTGGTTTATTAATAGTAGATTTACAGGGGGCGTCAACACCAAAAGGAAAACGCTTTGCGATGAACAATGTAACGATGCACTATTTGGAAAAAGGGGACCGTTTTAATTTAAATGATGGGACGTTCACGCTTAATAAGCTGCACGAAACGACAAAAGGAATTGAATATTACAGTAAAAATCCAATTGCAAAGGATATTTTTGGACCGCAAGTATTAAAAAAGGTGCTAACTGAAGATTTAATAGATAATGAGGCAACAACTGCCGAGGCCCTTTGGTTTGGCATGGAGGATGAGAAAAAAGGTACTGGGTTCCGTTTTACTTTTAGAAAGACAGATAAAACGGAAGGGTTTTGGGGAAGAATTGATAAGGTCGGATCTTATTCTGCCTTAAATGTTCAGATGGATGTTGAACCGATTTCGATTAAAATTTCAATAGATAAATAGCATACTTGAAAGCAGAGGTCAGACCACTGTCACCACCCGGATTTTGTCGAATTCATCGATATTATTCGGGGCGTGACTAGGCACTGTTCTTATGGGCATTATAAGCGACCGTAGCCAAGAGGATAGCAATTAAAGCATGCCGATGCATTAATTGCAGCAACAGCACTCATTGATATAGTAATAATGATCGAGGTTGTACCTATGCAAGAGAGCATTTCGGCTAAAACTACCAAAACCCAATTACTAGCCAAGTAGATTTGCTAAATCACATTAATTCTTTAGAAGAATAATAAATTTCAGTGCTGTGTACATCTCATGTTCCTGCCCCCATGTCCCGGTTTACTTTCTTTTCACAACAAATGTTCCAACAACTAGTAACATAAATAGCACGATTAAATAAATACTCAATGCGCCTATTTCAATTGTTTCTACACCCATTGCAAATAGCACACAGACTAGTAACATGCTGCCAAATAACACGATGTACAATGAAAGTGCATAGAAATTTTTAATATTTACCCATGTCCTTTCATCTACATCAGGTACATTATGGCTCTTTCGCTTTTCACGAAGTTTTATGTTTCCGAATACAATTCCAACACCTACAACAGAACCAATAATCCCTGCTGCAACCGTTCCAACAGGTAAATCAGGAACGATTAATTTCCCCAGGTACAAACCAATACTCATGGAACAAACAACCGTAATTGCTATAATGATGGGCCACTTTTTCATGCTATTCTTCCTCCAAGGTAAATATTTCATCAAGCGTTACATTAAAATATTTAATCAGCTTTAGTGCCAGTTCTAAGCTAGGGTTATACTTGTGATTCTCGACGGCGTTAATCGTTTGTCTTGTAATTTGCAGAGCTTCCGCCATATCAATCTGACTAATTCCTTTTGCTAAACGTATTTCTTTAATTCTGTTTCTCACTTTCAAAAGTAGCTCACTTCTCTTCCTGCTAACGATGTAAAGATATCTTTACATCGAGTATAAAATAAGAAACCACAAATGTAAAGATATCTTTACATAAGCGGTTTTTTCAAACGAACGGTAGGTCCCATCTATGGACAGGTGCCCATGAAGGGTGCCTGACACCACGACATCTTAAGATAATCATAAAAATAAAAATGGCAGTATCCATGGTTATTGAATAATCACGGATACTGCCATTGATTTAATTTAGTGCCTTATAAAAAAGATAACTAGTGCATCTCTTCTTATCTTTTTTAAATGGTGGTTTGCTCTGCATATTTTTTGAAATTATCTAGGATCGCTTGCCATCCTTGTTGTTGAAACTCAACTGGATTCGTAGTTTCAGCATCAAAAGTTTCAATTACTTCAGTTTTGTTATCTTGACCTTTAAACGTGATGTTAACTTTTCTTCCATCACCCAGAGTATAAGCAATAACCTCATGTAATTTCACTTCATCATAAGTTCCGCCAAAATCGAAACCAAAACTGCCATCTTTGGCTTCCATTCTTGAAAGGAATTTCCCGCCTGCTCTTAAATCATTCTCAGCAATTGGTGTGTGCCAGTCATCTGAAGCGCTGTTCCATTTTTTTATATGAGTTGGCTCTGTCCAATATTCCCATACCTTTTCTACTGGTGCTTGAACTGTTGTTTCTACAGTGACTTTATTAGATGTTTCCATTTCATTTCCCGCCTCTCTTAATACAAATATTTTTGTGATTTTGTCCGCAATAGGTGCCTGACTATATTGTAGATGATTTCGAAAAGTTACGCTACTTCTTCATTGTTTCCTTTTTCCGCCCTTGTCATCCATTTCTTCCCTTTCACGAACCTTGGGGAATTTGAAACGGAATATGAAGATAGTTTTATATTTTTCAGGAATAATTGTTAGCCTATTTCTTATTGAACTACAGGGAAGGTTGGTTTAGCAGATATAGTCAATAAGATATAATGGATTAATAAGTAAAAAGTCGAAAGGAAGATGGTTATGGTTTATATCGCTCTTCTTCGTGGGATTAATGTCGGTGGAAAAAATAAAATTGACATGAAGTTGCTTAAACAAACGTTTGTACAAGTCGGGATGAATGATGTGGTGACATACATCAATACTGGTAATATTATTTTTTCATACATAGGCCCATCAAAGACTGAACTATCACGTATTTTGGAAGAAGCGATACATCATGATTTCGGATTACAAATTAAAGTAGTAGTTCGTAGTGTCGATGATGTCAGGGGAATCATTAACGCTATTCCGGACACATGGAAAAATGACAAAGACATGAAAAGTGATGTCTTGTTTTTATGGGATGAAATTGATGATGAATCTGTACTTAGGGATTTGATCATCAAACCAAATATTGACAATGTGAAGTATGTCCCCGGTGCGATTCTATGGTCCGTTGACAAGAAAAATGTAACCAAAAGCGGAATGGTAAAGATAATTGGATCAAGGTTATACAAACAAGTTACGGTTAGAAATGTCAACACCGCTCGTAAGATATATGAACTAATGCAAGCTCAAAATAGTTAGTTCGTTTTTCCTTGTTCAAGTTCCACATCGTTGAACAAGGAGAAGATGAATTGTGCTAAAATTAATAATATTATTACAACGTGAAAGTTTTTAAAGGGGGAACTAAATATGAGTGGTATTGTCATAACTCCTGAACCACCTTATTACGCCGTAATTTTTGTTTCACAGAGAACGGAGGGAGACAAGGGATACGGAAGAATGGCGGACAAAATGGTAGAGTTAGCTTCTCAGCAGAAGGGATTCTTAGGTGTAGAAAGTGCTCGGGATGAAGGGTTGGGTATTACAGTTTCCTATTGGGATTCTTTAGAAGCGATAAAAAACTGGAAGGAAAATTCAGCCCATCGGGTAGCACAAGATAGAGGGAAAACAGATTGGTACAAAAATTTTTCTCTTAGGGTGTGCAAAGTGGAGCGGGACAAATTCTTTGAAATGTAACCAAAATATATACGTATAAGGGGAACTGCTATGAAAATTCGCTCAGTGGAAAGTTCAGATTATTATGCAGTCTCAGTCAAAGTTGATCCATGTTGTGGTGGATGAAGGAGAGAGTGAATTGTCCAATAAAAATTGTCCTATATGTGGAAAAGAAAACGAATGTATGACAGGTGCTGGAGAAGCGAATACCTGCTGGTGTTCGATAGAAGAATTTCCTAATGGAATCTTTGAATTAGTTCCTCTAGAAAGTCGAAGAAAGCATTGTATATGTAAAAATTGTTTAAATAAATTTAAGGAAGAGCAGAAAAGGTAGATGTTCAAGGATTGGCTAAGGAATGGCATGAACAGTTGGCAGCACCTTTTTTCTACTTCAACTTGAGCTCGGATCATTCTAAATGAAGGAGTTCAATAAGTTTTTAAACTTATAATCAAGAGAATACTTTTCATCATAGAGAATATATACAGAATAGGAATCTAAGTACCCACTTTCTGGTGAAGGAGAAATCTCATGAATAATTTAGTAAATGACAATCTGGATGAAACGAGAACTAACCTAGTAAAGGAGATTACTTTATTAAGTGATGCCCAATTTAATAGTAAGCCTGATAGGAATATGTGGAGTATAGCACAAGTGTGTCATCACTTAGTTTTAGTGGAAGAGGCAACTATAAAGGCGATTGCATGGGGATTAAAAGAGGTTGATCGTTCTCAAAAGGAACGTAAAAACGTTCAGCTTATCATATTGGATAGAACGAAAAAGATTAAAGCTCCAAAAATGGTTGAACCAGGTGTAGAACCATTTGAAGTGCAGCAAATAATTGATTTGTTAAATGATTCGAGAAAAAAATTGATGACTTTTCTTAGTACTATAGAAGATCAATCAATATTGGCGGAAAAATCAGTGAAACATCCTGCTCTTGGTGAATTACCGCTTGATCAATGGATTGAACAGATCTATTTGCATGAACAGCGACACATAGAACAAATTAAAGAGATAAAAATTCTTTTAGATATGCGGCACTAAACGTTGGTTATAAACGGATTCTTGTTTAAAAAGGTGAATGATGTATGAAGGATTTCCATTGCTGTGCAACATGCCGGCATTTTAAAGCAGAGAAAAAGGCAGAAGGAATGCAATATTATTGCAGCCGGTTAGGTTATGAAACAAAACCGAACTATAAATTTAATTGCTGGAGCCCCAAGGAGCAAGTGATACAGTTAATGAATAAAGGAAACACGCCCCAAACGGACAATTAAAAGAAAATAGTAACCCTTAATTCTCAATATAAGGATTAAAACGTATTAAGTAGTGATGCAAATACAACTATACATGGGACAATTAATGTGAGTCAGGGATGGTAAACTTGCAAATACTTTCGAAAAGTGGTATTCTAAGGAAGAATTATTTTTGTTCGGCGGTTTAGGATAGTATTAGTAGAACTTTTCGTCTTAATGATCACTGATAGCAAGGATAGTAACATATTGTGTGCAAAAGCACACAGCAGGAGGAAACACACATGGAACAAGGTAAAGTAAAATGGTTTAACGCAGAAAAAGGTTTTGGATTCATCGAACGCGAAGCTGGAGACGATGTATTCGTACACTTCTCAGCAATCCAAAGCGAAGGCTTCAAATCATTAGACGAAGGTCAAGATGTTACTTTTGAAGTAGAACAAGGTCAACGTGGACCCCAAGCTACTAACGTTCGTAAAGCTTAATAATAAATGTCTAATGTAAGACAGGCTCTATTTTAGAGTCTGTTTTTTTATTTGTCTTAAAACCTTAAAAACAAGGAACCCCACTCACGAATGAGTGGGGAACATGTGAACAGTAAATCAAATGGTAAATAAAGTGTATCACATAAACACGAAATCTCCTAATTATCATAGGATAAAAGTTTACGAATGTATGTTCCTGTGGTAATGTATAGTAAAAAAACTAAGGAGCAACCACTTCTATGGAAACAGTTGAATTAAAACATTTTTCGAATGACTATGTAGATGTATTAAATTCTTTCGAACTCCCTGAAGAACAGGTACAGTTCACGGCATTACCTAGAAAGATTTTAGAGGTGGCAGAAGGCCAACATCGAATTGTTATTTTAAGCGAGAATGAACCTGTAGGATTCTTTTTATTACATGCAACTGAACGAGTCAAGGAGTATTCGGATAATCCGAAAGCTATGTTGTTAACTGCGTTGTCTATTAATCATGTGAAGCAAGGGAAAGGTTATGCGAAACAAGGTATGCTCTTACTAAGTGATTTTGTAAAAGCTGAATTTCCTAATTGTGATGAGATCGTTTTAGTTGTTAATCATAAAAATATTCCTGCTCAGCGACTGTACTCAAGAGTAGGTTTTGAAGATACAGGTAAGAGAAGAATGGGGCCAATTGGTGAACAGTTTGTCATGAATTTATTGCTGCAAAATACTTAACTCATCTTTAACTACAGGGTGCTATTCTTCAATAAGGATGGTCGCATTCTTCTTATTCAAGTAACGGGCAGGTGTGCGGCCGAGCCTAGGTCGTATCATATAGCGGGTGGGATTCCCGTCGAGTAAGAACTAGCCATTCGCTCGTAGCGAGTCTTGGAGGGCTAAAGGTAACTTTAGTCTTTAAGCGTAGACAGTTAGGTGGCGGGCCGAAAGCCAAATGGTTGAAGGGATTGAGCTCCATAATGTTAGTAAATCGAGAGGGCTGATGCTTTACCTGCAGCAGAAAGCTACATTTTATCCTTCGTTAAAGGCAAGATGGATAAAACCTCTCTGGAGTCAGAGACCTTGGCACGTTACACATTGATATGATACGGCAACTCGGGAGACCCTACCGGTCTTTTCTTGTTAGAAGAGTATGGTGTACAAGCGATAAAAAGTAAGGAAACCAAATGCCGGTGTAGGGAGTCGGATAGCAGCGTAGTACCAATGAAGTTGGGTAATGCCGATGGAGGAAAGGCTAGCTACCAGTTATCACCCTTGCTAGGGACACATTTACTACACACAGAGGTAGGAATAATAAATGGAGACAAAACTAGTAAGGATAGCAGAATTAGTAAAATCTGATCCTTAGAAATTACAAGGTTTTGTGAATGGTAACTAGGAGGAGCCGTGTGCGTTAATAGCGCAAGCACGGTTCTGTGAGGGGGAGGAACACAATCTACCGTAAGGTAGAAAGGTTCCTTTCTACTCGACTTGTTCAAGAAGATATAAAAATTAAATAAGGAGAATGGTGGGAATTAATGTAAAATAATATTATATCTTGAAGTAAAGGAAATTGATTTTATGAAGTCATTACCAGGTTTTCTTCAATTTATTTTTCCGATTTTAGCAATCCTTTGTTTAACAACTAGCCTTTTTGGTTCTTACACTATCCAGTTTTCACTTGGTTTTTTATTAATTGGCTTTCTTTTTTCAATTTACTTAGTAATTTCAAAGAAATTAATATTATGGGGTTTGATTAATTTATTTCTAACCATTTTTATTATTATTGGAGGAGTAATTATCTTCTTTGGTATAATTTCATCAGGTGTTTAAAGTTATATATTAATAACACCCTACTTTTTTCACCTATGGGAACGATTTTTAAATACAATCGTCCCCTTGTTCGCACAAGAAGATTGTGAAACATTGTACTGTGCGAAACGTTTCCTTATAAGTGCGAAAGCACGAAAAAGGAGGATTGCTGAAAGGCAATTATAACTGATTAATCGAAACTCGGAAT
>NZ_JBIVOP010000028.1:0-63671 GCF_044754175.1 Neobacillus sp. NPDC093127 | reverse complement strand
CAAAATAGCCAACAATCCGAAAAAAATTTCAGAGGGTTGGCTATTCATCGTGCGCACCGTAAGGGTGCGCTATTTTTTTATATTTCGGGCTTACTTCCTTTTCTTTTTTTAGTGAGGTTTATAGATATATGACTCAAATTGTAAGTGGATTGAAGTTTCGAAAACTCCGTTTAAAAGTTGTTAACCTTTTGGACAAGCTTATCATTATTATGAAAATATACTTAATTCTACAAAAGATGACAAAAGAAATATGGAGTATTAACTATTATAAAAATAAACTATAAAGAAAGGGGAAGGGTTACTTAAAATGTACCATATAGGTAGACCTTTTTTTAAGTGTCTACACTATAGGGTACATTTTATAAGTAGTCGTCCCTTTCTTTTTCCATAAACTCGTTTAATACTAAGACAACCGCTGATCTTATAACCATATCAAGGTTGAAATTCGCAATGGCTTCATTTAAAACATCCATATTCAGGTTAAACTGTACTTGAGTCATTTTTATTCCACTTTTCATTGTTTTTCGTGGTTGAAAACAGTGTTGCCAAGAGTGAATAAAATGACTCATATTTTTTACACAATTATACGGACATAATCCTTATAAGAGCTATAAGCGACCGAAGCCGAGGAATTTGGTCAAGTTGGGTAGCTTATAAGAGCTATAAGCTAACGTAGCCGGGGAATTTGTTTGAGTTGGGTAGCTTATAAGAGGTATAAGCTACCGAAACCGGCGAAATTGTCCAACTTAAACAAGATGAAGGACAAATCGATGCCTTTTTTATTAGGGATTAGTCCTTCATGGGCATGATGAAGGACAAATCGTTGTCAATTATGACATATTTCTAGCCACTTACTACACATTTTTCGAAACTTACGACATTTACTGGAAATTAGATGGAAACCCTTCTGGATCTCGGATACTTATGACATATCTTTGAGCACTTATGACATATTTCTAGCCATTTACTACGCATTTTCCGCCACTTATAACCTATTTTTCAAACCTTACGACATTAACTGGATATTAAATGGAATCTCGGAGAATTTCCGACATATTTCTAGCCTAATGCGACCGCCTCGAGAACTTACGTCGTCCTTTCCTCCCAATGTGCAGAATAAGAACGCCATTAGCGAGATAACCACCCCTTGATATTCCGTATATTTCAAACTGCTTAGTGAAATTAATTTTGTTCTGTTGCTGTAAATAAAAGGCAGATGCAATTTGGGCATATTGGCAAGTAATTAAGGTGGATCTTTGATAATTAGTGCCCGCACACTCGTGACTTCAGTCGTGAGTTAGGGCATATTTTTTTGAATTAAAGGTGAATTACAGTACAAATGTTCGGTTTTATGGTAAAATATTCTTATCAAATAGATTTCGGAGGTGAACCAAAAATGGCTAGAAAATCAACCAAACAAAAGAATGAAGAACTAGAGAAAGAAGGAAAAGTTCTACGTCATTATGGATTCAAACTCCGAATGAAACCAAATGAAAAACAAAAAGAACAAATTCATCAAACCGTTGGATGTTCACGTTTTACGTTTAACTTCTATCTCGGCGAACGAAAAGAAGTTTATCAATTAACTCATGAAACCTTAAATGTGGGAGAATTTAAAAAATCATTTAATGTTTTGAAAGAACATTCCATGTTTTCATGGTTAAAAAAGGTGGATAAATTTGCATTGGAGACTGCGATGGAAGCAGTAGAAGATGCATTTCAACGGTTTTTCAAAGGTCAAAATGGATTTCCTAAATTTAAATCGAAGCATAAATCGGAACAATGTTACACAACGAAAGAAACGAATAGAAACATCAAATTAGATATCGAAAAACAAACGATTCAATTGCCTAAATTGGGTCAAGTCAAAGTTCGTCTATCTAAGAAACATCATCAGTTGTTTAAAAATGGGTTGAACGGAAAAATTAAAACAGCCACAATTAAATATCATAGTAGTGGACAGTATACGGTTTCTTTAAAAATGGAAGAAGTGATCGATTTACATGAAACAGTAGATTTTTCTACTGTTTCAGATGATAAGATCAATGGTTTAGATTTAGGATTAAACCATTTTTACATCGATTCCAATGGCAAGAAAGTAGACAATCCCAAGTTTTTAAAAACTAAACTAAAGAAATTAGCCAAGTTACAACGACAGTTGAAAAATAAGAAGATTGGCAGCTCCAATTTTAATAAATTACAACAAAAAATAAGCAAATTGCATCTACATATTGCCAACATGAGAAAGGACTTTTTACATAAAGAATCTCGTAAACTAGTGAACGAAAACCAAGTCATAGTTTTGGAAGATTTGAATGTAAAAGGAATGATTAAAAACAAAAGGTTGGCAAGAAGTATTGCCGATGTAAGCTGGTCCATGTTCAAAACGTTTGTCTCTTATAAAGCTGCTTGGGCAAATAAAAAGGTCATTCTCATTGACCGTTTCTTTGCTTCCTCCAAGCAATGCAATGGTTGTAAAGAGAAAAATACCCTTTTATCTCTTTCTGACAGAGAATGGGTTTGTCCAAAATGTGGAACCACACATGACCGTGACATTAATGCAGCGAGGAACATTAAAGAAGAAGGAATTCGCATTTTACGAACACCTTTATTAGTAACATAGTTTCATCCTTACCGCAGGAACTGCGGGGTGTGCCTGTCAGTATCGAAGATACTGTTTGTCGAGCTTTTGGACAATGGAGAGAGTGTAAGACGCTTCACAGTGGAGTGCAGTTCTCAATGAAGCAGGAATCCCACTCGCTTGGAAGTCTTTAAAAGGGTTTTAGTGTCCGAAAGGACATTAGAATCCTGCGACTTTAGTCGTGGGAGGTTCAAGAGGGAGAAGTAAATGGCTAATAAAAATAAAGACGAGAATATCCATTCAAATGTTTCGAATCGCTCGGTTTATTCAAATCGAAATCTATGGTCCGGGATTCTATTTGGTATCGGTCTAGCCGCCTTTATAGATGAGACCGTTTTTCATCAATTACTGCATTGGCATCATTTTTACGATAAGTCCACAACCGATGTTGGACTGATTTCAGATGGTCTATTTCACGCTTTTAGTTGGTTTGCGACCATTGGCGGTTTGTTTATGCTTGCCGATCTACGGAGACGAAATGCATTTTCGCACATGAGATGGTGGGGAGGAAAGTTCCTTGGTTCAGGCGGTTTCCAACTATATGATGGTACAATCCAGCACAAGCTAATGCGGATTCATCAGATTCGTTACGTGGAGAACGTTGTTGTCTATGACTTAGTATGGAACATATTGGCGATTTTGATGATGATCATTGGCGTCAGCCTTATTTTTCGCACACGACGCAGACCACATTCGGGAAAGGCTGTCTCACATGAACATTCATAACCACATTCATCATACTGATGGGATCGTACCTCAACTGCTCTTAGCCCTGCCATTTATATTGGCATTGTTTATGTATATCCTTGCTGCCGTCCATTCCAGTCGGCGTTACAAGCCATGGCCCTTATACCGAACAGCCTGCTGGACTATTGGCGTTCTCTGTGCGGTTATGGCTGTCGCTGGGCCGCTAGCGAATCGCGCCCACATGGATTTCACCGCACACATGCTCGGTCATTTGCTTTTAGGGATGCTGGCGCCATTGCTTATGGCACTGGCTGCACCGATGACGCTTGTGCTACGAACGCTAAGTATTCCTTTAGCTCGACGTCTTTCACGAATTCTGAGGAGTTGGCCGTCGCGCATACTGACTCATCCTATTGCAGCATCGTTCCTTAATTTAGGAGGACTTTGGTTATTATACACGACAGACTTGTACTCGCTTATGCACGAGAATACACTTTTACATCTCATGGTGCATTTCCATGTATTCGTGGCAGGCTATCTATTCACGATGTCAATGGTTTATATCGACCCGATGCCCCATCGATTTCCTTTTTTGTACCGTTCAATCGTATTAATTATTTCCTTAGCTGGTCATGGCATTCTATCAAAATTCATCTATGCTCACCCGCCTGCTGGTGTAACCTTCGAGCAGGCGAAAATGGGAGGCATGATCATGTACTATGGTGGAGATGCCGTTGATATTGCGATTATCTTTATTCTTTGTTTGCATTGGTTCAGAGCGACCCGTCCTCGAATAGTCCTAACCGCGAGCTAGCAGGGGTAGATCGATTATTGCTAAATTTCTCACAAGGGTTTTTTGTTTCTTTGGCAAATTTAGTTGGTAAAGAGGAGAGTGGTAAGGATGCAGGCAGGGGAGAAGAAAACGTTTATGTATATTCCCTCACTAGGTATTGTTGAATCCTTTAAAACGAGGGACGAAGCAGTGAATGAAAATAACCCGGAAAAGGCAGCTCAGAAAATTTTCGATAATACGGTACTTAGAAGATTGCAGAAGGAATATCCAGGATGCAGGATCATCCAGAATGGGAACAGCTGGTCCATTATACCAACGGAACCAACATAAACACCGGCGGATTTTGACATTATTTCCGAACCTTTTAAGAGGGAAGTCCAGGATGGGACTGGGTTGAGATTGCTTTCAATCAAACGTTTATTTAATGGCGGAAATATATGAAATAGATAAAATGATGTAAGTTCATGTGAAGCTAGTCAATTCCTGTAACTATGTGGGTTATAATCTGCAAATTTCCCCGGCAATTATCGACAACTTTTTTTACAGATTTGCAAAGGAACTTCATATTGATCAATACTTTGCTGCTGTTTCTAACAATGGATTGAATAGTATATCATAGTTGTCATTTCGTCGAATGGATGTCGATTAGTGAAAATAGAGCTTTAAATCTAAAGGGAAGCTGATTAACGTAATCATGCTTCTTTTTTAATCCTCAATTTAAAATTTTCCCTTTGGCTGAAGATTACTCCTTACTCCCATTGAACCTATAATCAAATACCATCGA
This sequence comes from Neobacillus sp. NPDC093127, assembly GCF_044754175.1. Classification (NCBI taxonomy): domain Bacteria; kingdom Bacillati; phylum Bacillota; class Bacilli; order Caryophanales; family Bacillaceae; genus Neobacillus; species Neobacillus sp. NPDC093127. Next base: position 58,766 of record NZ_JBIVOP010000028.1, on the reverse strand, counting down.
TGAGGGACAGCGCTATGTTTAATCAAACGTTTAATTAACTGACAAAAATTTTGGCCGGTAATCTGAATGAATCCTTTGCCAGTGGGCTTTTCAGCGTATTTAATCAAACGTTTATTTAAATGACAAAATTTTTAGCTGTCAAATGGGTTCATTCCTTCTACTGCGGGTTTCCCTGCCAATTTAATCAAACGATTAATTAGTTTTTCTGTAGGATATTTTGTTGGGGTTTGTCGGTTTAGGAGTGGTGTAGGTTAAAATGGCTGAGCGGAACCAGATATAAAGCCAAGATTCGTCAGTTCTTTTTTGAAATAAAGAGAAGAAACATTGATATCACTAGGATATTCACCAATTTAAACAAACGTTTAATTAACTGACAGAAATTTTAGCCGCCAAATGGTTTAAATCCTTAAATGACGGGATTCCTAGCGTATTTAATTAAACGTTTATTTAGTTTTGATGGAAGGGAATTTTGTTTAGATTTGTCCGTTCGGTGTGCTAAAGGATAAAGCTGAAATGAACTAGTTGAAAAAAAGAAATAGCCTTCAAAATGTTCATTGCTCAAATTGCGAATTATATAGTCCTAGGAATAGGTCTATTTCACGCCCCTAAGCTGCTCATTACCTTAACGGAAATAAGAGGGAATAATGAAGAAAAGTAAGAGCATCAAATATTGCTCATTTAAATTTCCAGCCTCAATTGCGTTTATGGTTCTCTAGTTACAGTAAAAAAATCTCTATGCCTAAGGGGGGACTAAGAGATTTTTTTTATTGTATCAAGGTTTGAGTATTTAGGAATATAGCGGGAAATAATTGAGGTTTGTCAGTTCATCGAAGTGGTCTAATTTCAATAGTAGAATGACTGGATAAATCCATACATTTGTTTCTAAGATTTGTTCTTTGATTTAATTATTTAAATATTTAAAAAATATCTTTACAATTTTGTACGTGTTATTTTATAATGAATTTGTGGAAACGTTACCGCAAATATATACTTTATTTATCAAATTGATAAACGCTATGTTTGATTTAATAGGATTTTAAATGAAAAGTATGTAAAAACGTTACCGCTAGTTATATATACTTTAATCAATAGCTACTATGTATGGCTTTACATAAAAGAATAGGATGATGTAGATGAGTGCTGATTTTTCTATTAAAGATATTGCCAAGGCTTCTGGAGTTTCTGTTTCGACAGTATCCAGAGTACTTAATGGTAAGGATCGGGTAAGTGAAAATACGCGAAAGCAAGTATTAAAAGTAATAGAGGAATTAAATTACGTTCCCAGTAATGTGGCAGTGTCAATGGTTAAAAAAGAGACAAAAATGATAGCTGTGATTGTTCCAGACATAATTAACCCATTTTATACAGCAGTAATCAAAGGTACAGAGGAGTATGCAAGAAGCCAAGGGTACTTTACTTTGGTTTTTTCAACCAATGATAATAAAGAAGAGGAAGAGGAATTCTTTAAAGGATTTCTAAGTAAAATTGTTGACGGAATTATCATTGTTCCTGCAAGTACTGATATTGATTTTTATGCAAATTTTAAAAAACCGATTGTTTTGGTTGATAGATATATTGAGGGTTCTAAATATGATGGTGTAGTTATTGACAACTTTGACGGTGCTTATCAAGCAACAAAGCACTTTATTGAGAAAGGTCATAAGGACATTGCCATTATCAGTGGACCAACAGAGTTTAATATTGGTAAGGATCGATTCTGGGGATATGAGAGGGCGCTTAAAGAAAATCATCTGAATATGAATCCTAATTACATTAAAAAAGGCGATTGGTTTGAGGATAATGGATATCATTCTACATTGCAATTACTAGATTTAGAAAATCCGCCAACAGCCATATTTGCGAGTAACAATCTAACTTGCGTAGGTTGTATAAAGGCGCTAAATGACCGAAAAGTGGAAGTTGGAAAGGAAATCTCCTTAATTGGATTTGATGATAATGAATTAGCTAACTTTGTAAGTCCTAAGATAACCATTATTAGGAGGCCAACCTCTGAGATGGGAAGTACTGCTACAAGACTATTGTTAGAAAGAAAGGGGATGGAAAAGGCTGAAATCACGCATAGAAAAATAATGTTAGGCACCGAACTCGTTATACGTGGTTCAGTAGAAAGAAGGGCTTTTACAGAAGAACATTAAATAATCAAAATTATTGTATAGGGGGACATATGAAAAACATTTCCGTATTATTTATAGGCGAAACTTGGTTTTATGAAACTACAGAATTCAAAGGATTTGATCATTTTACTGTTGGAGGTTATGAAGAAACAACAAAATGGATAAAGGGTGCATTTGATAATGATGGTTTTGAGTTTCATCATATCGCCTCACATGAAGTACATAATAAGTTTCCGACAACTTTAGAAGATATTAAGAAATATGATCTGATTCTGATAAGTGATGTAGGTGCAAATACATTTTTACTTCATCCAGATACCTTCTATAAATCCTTAGTCACAACAAACAAGTTGAATTTGATTAAAGAATATGTTGAACAGGGGGGGGCGTTTGGAATGATCGGAGGCTATCTTACCTTTCAAGGTATTGATGGTAAAGGTCAATATAAAAATACTGCAATTGAAGAAATACTTCCAGTAACTCTACTTGCAAATGATGACCGGGTAGAATTACCACAAGGATGCCGTTTAACACTGGGGGATGAAAAACATGGTATTTTAAGTGATTTCCCAAATGAGTGGCCAGTAATTTTTGGTTATAACAGATTAATACCTAAGAATCATGCAGAAATTTTAATAGCGAATGGGGATGATCCAATCATTACAATTGGTCAATTTGGTAAGGGAAGAACACTAGCTTTCGCAACAGATTGTGCGCCACATTGGGCTTCACCAGATTTTTGTGAATGGGAATTTTATAATGTTTTATGGAGAAGAATTGCAACCTGGTTGGTAAATCATTAATTGTCTTAGGTTATTGGAAAATTAAAAGAGCTAAGGGGGAAAATTATGAAAAAGCTTGGGGTTCGGTTTCTCTTATTATTAATGGTATTAATGGCAGCGCTTACAGGGTGTAATAGCGAAAAGACGGGTTCAAAGAGTGATGTCTTGAAAATTTGCTTTATTGTGCACGGGAATTTAGGAGATAAGTCATTTATTGATTCTGCACAACATGGTATGGATATGATTAAAGAGAAATATGGGGATAAAGTAAAAGTTAAAACTGTAGAGCTTGGAATGGATCAAACTAAATGGGGACCAGGCTTGCAAGATGCGTCAGACCAGGATTGGGATATCATTGTAGTTGGTACTTGGGCAATGCAAGAATATCTGGAACAAGTTGCTCCAGATCATCCAGAAAAGAAATATATTATATTTGATGGACAACCAGACTTTGAAAAGTACAATTTGAAGAATGTATATGCCATTACGTTTAAGCAAAATGAAGCTGGTTTCATGGCTGGGGCATTGGCAGCAAAAGTTACTACATCAACTATGCCGCTAGTTAATCCTGAAAAGAAAATTGGATTTTTAGGAGGTATTGATAATCCTGTAGTTAATGATTTCTTAGTGGGATATATTGAAGGAGCTCAATATATTGATAAAGATATGAAGGTTGCAATCTCTTATATAGGATCTTTTGTCGATTCCGCAAAGGGAAAAGAGATGGCGTTAGCACAATATAACCAAGGGGTAGATATTGGATTTAATGTTGCTGGCCAAGCGGGGCTAGGACAAATTGATGCAGCAAAAGATGCTAATAAATATTGTATTGGTGTTGACTCAGACCAAGCCTTATTATTCAAGGATTCTGCACCTGATAAGGCGGATTTAATTGTATCATCAGCTTTAAAACGTGTTGATACGTCATTAATTAGAGCTATTGATATGCATATGGATGGAAAACTGTCGTATGGAAAGTTAGAAGTTCTTGGTTTTAATGAAGATTGTATTGGATTAGCTGAAAATGATATTTATAAGAATCTAGTAAGTGAAGAAGTAAGAAATGAACTGAAAGAAATTGAGAAAAAAATCATTAGTGGTGAAATTAAAGTAACATCAGCTTCTGGGATGGATGCGGATCAATTGAACAAGTTGCGTAATTCAGTGAAATTCTAGGATAGAAGGAAGGGGGCATTGATTGATGTACCCTTTCCTTTCTACAAAGGAGTTGTCAAAGTGAACGATCAATTTCTTTCGATGAAGAATATTACCAAAGTATATCCGAATGGAATTGTTGCCAACAGTGGTGTCGACTTCTCAATTAATAAAGGAGAAATACATGCGCTTGTTGGCGAAAACGGTGCTGGGAAGTCTACATTAATGAAGATTCTATTCGGAATGGAAACTGCTCAAGAAGGGGAAATTCTTGTAAAAGGGAAAAGTGTAAAGATTACTTCTTCAAATGTTGCCATTCAAAATGGTATCGGAATGGTGCATCAACATTTTATGCTCGTACCATCGTTAACTGTAGCAGAGAATATTTTATTAGGCATTGAACCGAAACGGGGAATATTTGTTGATAAAGAACAAGCACTTACAATTACAAAAAATCTGGCAGAAAAATATAATTTCAATATTGACCCCAATGCCAAAGTGGAAGGATTATCCGTCGGAATAAAGCAAAAAGTAGAAATCCTGAAGGCTTTAATCAGAGGTGCGGAAATATTAATATTGGACGAACCTACTGCGGTTTTAACTCCTCAGGAGACCGAGGAGCTTTTTAAACAACTTATTCTACTTAAAGAGAATGGCCATTCTATTATCTTTATTTCTCACAAACTACAAGAAATTAAATCGATTTGTGATCGATTAACAATTATGAGAAGTGGAAAAAGTATGGGTGTTTACGCTACAAAAGATGTGACAAAAGAGGAAATATCTAAATTGATGGTGGGCAGAGATGTCATACTAAAAATGCAAAAAAGCAAGAGTAATCCCAAAGAACCCGTATTAAAGGTATCTAACTTATCCTATCTAAACGATGATGGAAAAAAGATTCTTAATAAAATTTCGCTTTATGTAAGAAGAGGTGAAGTATTAGGAATCGCTGGAGTAGAGGGTAATGGGCAGGGAGAGTTAGTAGAGATTATTACTGGTCTTAGAAAAGGGTATAGTGGAAAAGTGCAAATTTTAGGAGAGGATATTAGCCCTCTTACGATTAAATCAATCAGGAATTTGGGGATTTCTCATATACCTGAAGACAGAATGACCTATGGAGTTGCCCAAGATGTTGATATAGAACAAAATTTAATCTCAGATAAATACGATTCGAAAGAGCTAAATGGCAAATTCCTGTTAAAAAGAAGTCGAATAAGGGAACTAACTGACAGATTAATAGAAGAGTATAAAGTGAAATGTAATTCCCCAAACCAAAATGTAAAGATGCTGTCTGGAGGAAACATTCAAAAGGTTGTTGTAGCAAGAGAATTTTCTTCTAATCCCGAATTACTGGTAGCCAATCAACCGACCAGGGGTATTGATGTTGGGGCATCGGAATTTATCAGAAAAAAGATTATTGAATTGAGAGATCAAGAAAAAGCAGTCTTGCTGATTTCTGCGGATTTAAATGAAGTATTAGAATTAAGTGATAGCTTAGCAGTGATGTATAACGGAGAAATTGTAGCTCATTTTAACGATTCTGAGAAGGTAACGGAAGAGGAATTAGGTCTGTTTATGTTAGGACTAAAAAAACAATCAAATGATGAATTAAGGAGGGCTACAAATGAATAAAAGTATATTTTCAAAACATATTACTACTAATTTGTATTTTGAGCTTATACGAACAGTTGTTGCAATTGTAGTCTCTCTAGTTTTTGCAACCATCATTATTTTTATCGTGAGTGATGAACCGCTGACAGCTATTACAACCTTTTTAACTGGTCCACTTCAGTCTGTAAGAAGCGTTGGCTATGTTATTGAAATGACGATCCCGTTAATTTTTACGGGGCTTGCGATTAGTGTTATGTTTCAGGCAAAACAGTTTAATTTAGCGGCCGCTGGTTCCTTCTTTATGGGTGGTGTTATCGCATCGGCCTTAGCTATTAAACTCAATTTGCCCAATTTTATTCATCCGCTAGTTTGTCTAGTCGCAGCCGGTGTTATAGGCGGAATCATCTGTGTCATTCCAGCTATTTTAAAGATTAAGTGGAAAGCAAGCGAATTGGTTTCTTCATTAATGTTCAATTATATTATGTTTTTTGGTGGTCTTTTTATTATCAATCATTACTTTAGGGACCCGAGTACAGGAATCGTTGCCTCCTTTGAATTTAAATCAACTGCCAGATTAATCAATTTGGTTAGCGGGACAAGGATTCATGTTGGATTTCTGATTGCAGTGGGTATGATTGTCTTTTGTTATTACCTACTTTACAGATCCAAATGGGGATATGAGATTAGAATGACAGGTCAGAATCTTAGGTTTTCTGAGTACTCCGGTATAAAGGTTTCGAAGGTAATCCTATATTCACAGATAATTGGTGGTATCATTGCAGGGATTGGCGGAGCATCAGAAATTTTGGGAATCTATAATCGATTTACGTGGACAGATATGCCATCATACGGGTGGGATGCTATCATTGTTGCTATTCTTGCTAGAAACAACCCTATTTTGGTACCGCTTTCGGCCTTCTTCTTAGCTTATTTAAGAATCGGGGCTGACATAATGGGGAGAATGACTGACGTTCAAAGCGAGGTATTTGCAATCATTCAGGGAGTTATGATTCTATTAATCGCGGCAGAAAGCTTCTTGTCCTCTTGGAAACATCGAAGAGTTTATCGAAATGCTACAGATAAGACGATGGGGGAGGTCTGAAATGGAGAAATTAATTGAAATCATATTTTCAGTTGGTTTTGGTTACTCAGTTTTAAGAGTGACCACCCCTATATTATTTGCGGCCCTTGGAGCACTTGTTTCAGGTAAGGCCGGTGTAATTAATATTGGTCTTGAAGGGACCATGCTATCATCTGCACTTATTGGCGTTATTATTAGTGCGATGACGGGAAGTGCTTGGATTGGATTAATTGGTTCTGTAGTGGTTGGTGCTTTTCTTGGAATCCTTTTAGCCTATGTCTCGTTAAATTTAAAAGCGGATATTATTTTAGCCGGGATAGCGTTAAATCTTATGGCGAGTGGGGGTACAATATTCTTCCTTTATGTTGTCGCAAAGGACAAAGGCATTTCTTCATCCCTTGCAAGTAAGGTGCTTCCTGCTATCCAGTTGCCATTGATAAAGAATATCCCTATCTTAGGACCAATAATTTCCGGACATAATGTCCTTACTTACTTTTCCATTCTATTAGTCATTGTGATATTTTTCTTGCTCAACCGAACTCCTCTTGGAATTCAAATTAGGGCCGTTGGAGAAAATCAGAATGCGGCAAGCTCAGTAGGAATCAGCGTGAATAAAATAAAATATATATCGTTAGCTATAAGCGGTGCTTTATGTGGATTTGGTGGAGCATACATGTCTATGGGATATGTCTCATGGTTCTCAAGAGATATGATTGCTGGTAGAGGATACATAGCATTGGCTGCAGAAGCAATGGGAGGGAGTACACCAGTTGGTACTTTTCTAACCTCTTTATTTTTCGGATTTGCAGATGCCTTATCCAATAACCTCCAATCCTTAAGGGTACCATCTGAGTTTATTCAAATGCTCCCATATTTCGCGACTATTGTGGGGCTAGTTATATATTCTTCTAGAAAGTCGAAGAAGATTAGGGAATCAAATAAAAAGGATAAACAAAAGTCACTACTATAATAAAGATAAGGGAGATGGAAAAATTATGGACCGATCACTACTAATAAGAAAAGCATTTGAAGCGATGGAGTTCTCTTATTCCCCATATTCGAATTTTCAAGTGGGGGCCGCACTTCTAACAAAGAGTGGAAAGATTTATACGGGTTGTAATATTGAATCAGTAGCCTTTACACCTACAGTTTGTGGGGAAAGAACTGCTATTTTTAAAGCAGTATCCGAAGGTGAAAGAGAATTCGAAGCATTGGTTGCAGTCGGTGGACCTAAGGATAAGGATTGGGACGAACTTGGTTGGAGTGGACCGTGCGGGGTCTGCAGACAGGTAATTAACGAATTTTGTAAAGGTGATTTAAAAATAATAATTGCAAAATCTGAAGAGGTTTATAAAGAATTTACCCTTGAAGAGTTATTACCCTACGGTTTTGGACCGGAGCATATAGGATAAGAAAAGGGGGAATAGAATTGAGTCAACATATTGGTGCGGAAAAAGGTGATATTGCACAAACGATTCTTTTACCTGGTGACCCTTTAAGAGCAAAATATATTGCAGAAAATTTATTAGAGAATTCCATTTGTTATAATAAAGTGCGAGGGATGTACGGGTTTACAGGTTATTATAAGGGGAAAAAAGTATCTATACAAGGAACTGGTATGGGAATGCCGACAACCTCGATTTATGTAAACGAGTTAATTACTGAATATGGAGTTCAAAACCTAATTAGGATTGGTACATGTGGTTCGATGAAAGAAGAAATAAAGATAAGAGATATTGTTTTGGCTATGAGTGCATCAACAAATTCAAATATAAATAGGATCAGATTTAAGGGGATGGATTATGCCCCTACAGCCAGCTTCCGGTTGCTTAAAAAGGCATATGAAATAACAGAAAAGAAACAACTGAATGTGAAGGTTGGCAACATATTGAGTACAGATATTTTTTACAATGACAATTCAGAAGATTGGAAATTATGGGCGAACTATGGGGTGTTGGTTACGGAAATGGAAACTGCAGAGCTTTATACGCTTGCAGCCAAATATAAGGTTGATGCACTTTCGTTATTGACTGTGAGTGATAGTATTATAACGGAAGAACTTACCTCAGCAGAGGAAAGGGAAAAAACATTTATGGAAATGGTAGAGGTAGCTTTAGAAATTGCTGATTAATAGCAGTACATTTTAAATCGTAAGCATAGAGTAAGGATCAATATCCTTACTTTTCCTTTAGTATTAGGAAAAGAATTTCTTTTGAGTGGTGAACGGAAATGAACTTATACCCTAAAAGTAGAAAAGACCTAATTGAAGCAGCTCTAGGAAAAAGACCAATGGACTTGCTTATAAAGAATGTAAAAATGCTAAATTGCTTCACTGGAGAAGTATATCCAGCAGAAATAGGCATTTATGATGGATTTATTGCCCATATTGAAACAATCTTTGTTGAAAATGATTCTTTAAAAGAGTCAATGGAAGCCAAAGAGGTTTTTGATGGGAAGGGAAATTACCTTGTTCCAGGTTTTATTGATTCTCATGTCCATATTGAAAGTTCAATGTTGAACCCAGTTAATTTTACCAAAACCGTCCTTCCATTAGGAACAACAACTGTTATCACGGATCCACATGAGGTAGCCAATGTTGTGGGCCTAGAAGGTATTAGGTATATGTTAGAAGCTAGTGAGGACCTGCCAATGCGGCAGTATATTCTTGCCCCATCCTGTGTTCCATCTGTTAAGGGTCTAGAATATTCAGGAGCTGAATTTGGAGAAAGGGAAATCTCGGAAGTTTTAAACTGGGATCGAGTAATTGGCTTGGCAGAGGTCATGGATTTTGAAGGTGTAATCCAAAGTGATGAAAGAGTCATGAATATATTGCAAATAGCTGAAAAAAGGAATTTATTTATTCAAGGCCATGCACCATTGCTTAATGGTAGAAGATTATCCGCTTATTTATGTGCTGGGATAGAAAGTGATCATGAAAGTTATTCGGGGCATGAAGCCATGGAAAAAATACGTCAAGGTATGTATGTCGATGCAAGAGAAAGCTCTTTTGTTCAGTCGATAGGTTCACTTGTCTCTACGTTTAAAATGCATGAAAACCTTCCTAATTTAAGCTTCTGTACAGATGACCGTGAACCCAGTGATTTAATTAATGAAGGTCATATCAATTATGTAATGCAAAGGGCAATCGATGAAGGCATGAACCCCATTGAAGTGATAATAAGTGGGACTTACCGGGCAGCCAAAGAAATTGGAATTAAAAATTTGGGAGCAATTGCCCCAGGCTATGTTGCAGACCTGATTCTTTTACCTTCACAAACTGATATTAAACCAATTAGTATCTTTTTTAACGGTAAGCATGTGGCTAATAATGGTAAATTGTTAGTAGATATACCTGCTAAAAAGCTGCATTTTGAAGAAACAAATACTATCAAACTATCCACACCAAACGTAGAGTTTTTCAAAATAAAAGCACCAATCAAAGATGGTTTTATTTCTACAAGAGTAATTACATATGGAAGTGAAGGTTCTCCTATTACAAAATTTAACATTGAAACTCTTCCTGTTAAAAACAACTACCTTGATATTAGTCAAGATACGAACTTAAAGTATGTAGCGGTCATTAACAGACATGGCCGCCCAAATTATACAATTGGTTTAGTAAGGAATTTTGGTATTTCTGAAGGAGCTGTTGGAAGCACAGTTTCCCATGACAGCCATAATCTTACGATTGTCTATTCTAATCCGGGAGAAGCGGTTTTAGTCGCTAAAGAACTGATAAAATGTGGTGGCGGAGTTATATGTGTCAAAAATGATCGAGTGTTAGAGAAAATTGAATTACCTATTTTTGGATTGATGTCAAAATTACCTTGTGATGAATTATCATTAAAGGTTGAAACAATGAATCAGGCATTAAAAGGGATAGGTATACATGAAATGAAACCGTTACTAAAGATTGCAACACTATGTCTGCCTGTAATCCCAACGGCTAGAATAACAGACCTTGGATTAGTTTCTGTTATGGAACAAAAACTAGTTACTCTTTTTTTATAACTATTTTAAGCTTTAAAAAAAAGAAGCACAAACATTTATTAATTAATGGGGTGGAGGCATGTCGAAAGTAACTGTGGTAGGAAGCTATGTGGTTGATTTAATGTGCAAAACACCGAAAATGCCCAAAATAGGGGAAACGGTATTGGGCGGTCCATTCAAAATGGGCCCAGGAGGAAAGGGAGGAAATCAAGGGGTTGCAGTTGCCCGATTAGGCGGGGAGGTAACCATGGTAACAAAAGTTGGAAAGGACGAGTTCGGGGCACTGGCAAGAGAAAACTTTAATAATGAAAAAATAAATACCAATTATATTTTTGAGGATGAAGAGGAGTCAACTGGAGCAGCGCTTATCGCTGTTGATTCATCAAGTGAAAATATGATTATTGTTGCCCTCGGTGCTTGTGGAAACCTTTCAAGGGAAGATGTTGAACAAGCTGAAAAAGAGATTGCGGAGTCAAAAGTAGTATTAGTTCAACTAGAGACCAATATAGAGGCGGTTGAGGCAGCAATTGAAATAGCAAATAAATATTGCGTGCCAGTTATATTGAACCCTGCGCCATATCAACAATTCCCACAAAAATTCCTGCAGAAAATCCAATATATCACTCCAAATGAAACAGAGGGTTCTTTGTTAACGGGAATAGAGATTGTTGATGAGGAGTCAGCGCTTCAAGCTGCATTGAAGTTGAATAAATGGGGTGTGCCCAATGTAATTATCACACTTGGGAAAAAGGGATGTTATCTCTACACAAAAGAATCAGGAGGAGAGTTAATTTCGGGTTTTAGTGTAAATGCACTAGATACAACAGGTGCGGGGGACGCGTTTAATGGCGGTCTTGCATTTTCATTAGCAAATGGATATCCACTAAGAAAGGCGCTCTCTTATGCAAATGCTACTGCTGCATTATCTGTTACTAAATTAGGGACAGCACCGGCAATGCCATATAAAGAAGAAGTTGATATTTTTTTAAGGAACATGGCCTAATTCTCATTAGAATCCTGGGAATCCCGTCAGACCATGGGGACGGTTCTTTTAGGGGACAATCGGGAAGTTTTGCTCCACATTTCGTAGCACTTTATAGACCAAAGGATTATTTATCGAAAGGGAACATTACTCAGTAATCATCGTAAAATTTCCATTTGCTAAGAAGCAGGATAGTTTTTTAAAGTTTTTGTGTACATAATTCAAAATTCAATTAAAAATTTCCTGCTTCTGGTGGCTTTCTGTTCCACCGTAATTTCACAACTCCCTCGTCACAATTCCGGTTCCACCCGATAGAAGAAAACTTAACAAATAGTCACCTCGCTTTTCACAGCCAATCGCCATGGTACCGCTGGCGTCACAAAACACCGCCTCCTTAATATGTAACTATTTCTAAGATAATACTTTTATATTAGCAATTAACTCCACTGGTTAATGAGCCAAATTTACAAATCCAGCTCCTGGTAAATCAAAGTAAAAGGAGTTGGAATTTGGTGAGAATTGTCGAAGAATATTGTAAAAAAATGTAGCTTTTACTGGTAGAATATTAATAGAACCAATTACCCGCTAAAGACATGATTATATTGAACTTTTGGAAATGTGAATAGTATTCGTCATAAAACGTAAACGGTGCAATATAAAAATTAAAAAGGAGATGGTCAATAACATGTGAATACAATCTTTATTGGCAGGTGGGGAAAAATGAGGAAATTAATGGCGGCAATTTTAACCATTATAGTTTTGGCCGGATGCGGAAATGGTACATATGACAAAGCAATGGAACAGGGAAAACTGGCGCTGGCCAACAAGGAGTTTGATAAAGCATTAGCGTCGTTTGAACTACCCTTAAATGAGAAACCTAAAGATAAAGCGGCAAAGCAATCTTATGATAACTTAATAGCATTATTAGCAGTGAAAGAGGACATTGGAAATGAGAAGTGGGAGGCGGCTTTGGAAAGGGCTAATAAACTTCTTGAACAAAGTGGATTGGTAAGCAGCCTTAAGAATGAATTAAACCAATCCATAAAAACAGCGGAGGCAGGAAAAGCACAAATTAAATTAGTCACCGAAAAAGTAGAAAACATTAAAGTTTTAGTTAACGGAGAAAATTTTAGTGAAGCCGAAAGACTCATAACGGAACTTAAACAAGATCAGAAGGTGAAAGAGGTATTTAATCGTTTTTCAGAAGAAGTAAATAAAATGGAAGTCACCGTTAATGAAGAATTGAAGAAGCAAAAGGAAGCTGAAGAGGCAGCCGCTAAAGAAAAGGCCCAAGCAGCAGCAGGTGCCGCGGCCGCTAGTAAAAAGAAACAGTTTATAAAAAAGCTTAATGATATTGAGGAGGGGTTTGCGGAGCTGGATTACTTATATACAAATGGTGTCACATCGGAAATGCTAGAAGCCGAAAATGAAAAAATTACGAGGTGGGATCATGCCTTAAATGAGATTTATGGTTATTTAAAACTTCAACTTCCGGCCAGTGAAATGAACAAATTGAAAGACGAACAACGTCAATGGATAAAAGACCGAGATCGTGCTGCAAATGCTTCAGCAGCTAATTCGGGAGGTGGGTCAATGGCAGAATTAGAATACGTTGGTACAGTTCTACGACTCACAAAAGAGAGATGTTATGAATTGGCAAGTATTTATATTAAGTGATTTGTGATTTAAGCAAAATTGAAAAAGGTAGGGATAAAGAAGTAATTCTCTTTCAACATATACTGGAGGGATCATAGAGTGAATAAAACGGAATACTGGAATTTAATTAAGCAGTCCAAGTCTTACGAAGAAGAACGGGTCGAATGGCTGACAGAAGAACTTAGCAGGCGACCAATTAATGAGATTGTGGATTTTGAGTTTATTTTTCAAAGTTACATGAATGAAAGCTATCAATCCCGTCTATGGGGAGCGGCTTATCTGATCATGGGCGGATGTTCGGATGATTCTTTTGATTATTTTAGAGGATGGCTCATTTCACAAGGGCAGGAAGTATACGAGAAAACACTAAAGAACCCCGAATTCTTAGCTAACTATCTATCTGATGAAAATTTGGGAGAAGAAGGTGTTCCTGAATACGAAGAATTCCTAAGTGTAGGCTTTGATGCCTACACACTCAAAAAGGATGGAGACCCTGCAGAATGGGATGAAAGGTTGCATGACGAGATGCTAGATTTGCTGTCTCAAAAGGGACTGGCAGATAATAATGAAATTGAATTTGATTGGGAAGATGCCGATGATTTAGAAGCGATGTTTCCAGCTCTATGGGAGCGATTTGGAGAAGATCCCTTAGGTTAAGCGGTTCACTATTGGAGGACCCATGCAAATTCCAACAGGGTTAAATTCGGGTGCCTGTCACCCGATATATGCCGAGAATTGTAGAATTAGAGCATTAATTTTGATTATTCCTAATGCAGTTTGATTCATGCGAATATATATTGAAGGTATCTGAAATTCTTAGGGGGATTAAATTGGAGAGAAGTCGAGTTTCTGGATTCATGTTTAGGAGTTTATTTGTTGCGTTGTTTATTATTCTTGCTCCCTATGTTGCTAGTAACCATGCACATGCAGCTGGAGTAGTGGTAAAGGATTTTCAGCTTAGTTCAAAAGAAGCCAAAGTGGGCGATTCCATTAACATCAGCTTAGATTTAGGGATCGAGCCGGAGGCGACTGCTGTTACTGTCAATCTCAGCTTACTTGCGGTTGATGGACCCACCTACGGAAGAGCAGCCTTTTTAAAGTATGATGAGGCAACTAAAAAGTATGTTACTAGTTTAAAAGTAGAGGACTATCATGCAAAAGGGAATTGGAAGGTTAGTGAAATTGGCGTTTTTGTGAATTCAATACAATACAAGTTTAAAAATGCTGAATTGTTCCCAGGTGATGCCGAGGCAACGGATTTACGTGCGGGAAATTTTTATGTGGATCCGACAGGGTATCAGCCACAGTTGGGAGCTGTAAGCATTGATAAGAATCAGGCCACGTTCGGTACGACCGTAAAGATTCTTGCGGCTGGCTTAAATAATCTAGGAACGTATGACTCTACCAAAATAGAAGCTGTTTATCGCACCCCTCAGAATGAGTTACGGACATTTCGATTAAGCGATTCCTCTAACCCACAAGTGGCTTCTATTATGATTGATCATTCTTTTGCGACGGGAACGTGGAAGCTTGATCATATCCTGGTAACAGATCGATACAATTTTAACTATCAATATTTTTATAATAGCGTCTTTTATAAAGATGGAAATACGAGAGATTTTAGTTCCCTTGATTTCACTGTAAAAGCAGCCTCGGGTTGGGTGGACATCAATGGCAAGCGTTATTTTTATGACAAATCTGGTAACCCTGTAACAGGTTGGTTTACTTACAATAAGAAGCGTTATTATTTTGATGAAACCGGTGTCATGATGACCGGGTGGATTTATGTAGATGACAATGAATACTACCTCAATGAAAATGGTGAAATGGTAGTTGGATGGAAATATATCGAGGATGGCTGGTATTATTTTTTACCAACTGGCGTGCTCGTTTATGATTGGCAGTATATTAATAGTAAATGGTATTTCTTCGACGAATATGGAACGATGGTCACTGGGTTTGCGATGATCGATAAGGATTTCTACTATTTTAATCAAAATGGAGCAATGCAAACAGGCTGGCAGCTCATTGAAGGGGATTGGTATTATTTCAAATCGAGCGGGCAGCTTGTAACAGGATGGATTTACTGGAACAAGAATTGGTATTACTTAGACGATGAAGAAGGATATATGGTAACAGGTCCTAATTATATTGGCCGTCAGTTATATATATTTGATAAAAATGGTGTAATGGCTTCCGGTGGATGGAAGTCCATTGGTGGAAAATGGTATTACCTCAATTCGAGTGGTGCAGCAGCAATCGATTGGAAAAAGGTTGGCGGTAAGTGGTATTACTTTGATCGAAATACGGGAAGTATGGCGACTGGCTGGAAATATCTTCCCTCCAATCAATCGCTTTACCCAGCTCCAGCTAGTGTGAAATATTGGTATTATTTTAAAGCTAGCGGCGAAATGGCAACCGGATGGGTGTATCTAAGCGGAAAGTGGTACTACCTCAACAATTGGGGCGGCATGGCAACCGGAATACAAATCATAAGTGGTACAAAGTACTATTTTAAACCAAGTGGCGAAATGGCCTCGAAGGAATGGATTAATTTAGGGCCAAACAATAAATATTGGTACTATTATTTATCATCAGGCAAACAAGCTGTCGGCTGGCAGTTGATTAATGGGAAATGGTATTACTTTGATAAGAACGGTGTTATGCAATAACTTTAATTTATGCTTGGAGAGGTTCTCTGGGCATTTTTTTATTTTCATTAGAGATAGCGCTAAATGGAAAAATAGCCACCCTGCCCCGATATGGGCAGGGCAGTCCACCTCTAATTGCAGCGAAATGACTGATCTATGATCTCGCATTCATCCGGTTGGGCAGTTCCTGTATCGATTGGACCACCGCATCTAGCTTGGATTCAATCCGATAGAGCAGATAGAGGGTCACCACAATTGGGAATCCGACCTGGCTGATGAATGAAATGACTTCTTCCACGAGTATTCGCTCCTTTCTATTTTAAATGGGATGGAAAGAAAAGGCCGGCATCCATACGAAACCGGCCTCTTCCTTATTAAACAAGTTCATAATCAGTTACATTGCGTTCGATGACTTTTGCTCCTTTTACAGTCGCCAACATACCGCCGGCGGTTGTGAAAACTCCAGAAGCAATAATCTGCTCCATTGATTGTTTCACGAGAACTTCATTAATCGGCTCTCTTGGATTATCCACCGAAATGTTTGCCGTCTTGCCAAACTCCGTGCCGAATTGTAATTCCAATGTTTTTGCCATTCCCTTCACCTCCCATCCTTAAGATTTCACCCCAGCTGGACTATTAAGCTAAAATCTCCGTACTGTCATTGCGTTCCACTTGGTTTAGCGTGTCTTTACACAAAACAGAAATTGCCTGTGCAGCTTGAAACAACTGGTCAACCGTTGCTTCTTTTTTCACATTGCTAAACGTTTTAGCTTTGTAAATCCGGTTTCCTTTCTCGTCCATCCCCGCTTCAAACACCAAGCGAAGCTTCGTTCCTAGTAATAATGCGTGTGCCATTGTTACCACCTCCTTTCACTTTCTATTTATGGTTTTTAAGGTAAAAAGGACAGGGGGCGGGAGAATAATTTTGCTAGAAGGGGTGCCTGTCACCACCCGTTATATGTCGAGATTTGTAGAATCAACGGACTTTTGGCTGCGGTTGTGAGTGGCTCGACACTGCAAATGATAAATAGCCGGGAAGGGTATAAGACCGCCCGTCAGTTAGAAGGTACTCAACATTTTCTTCCATAATTGGAGGTTAAAAACGGTCGTTGAAGTTGGATGAATGGGTTATTAACCGACAAAATTCGAGTCGTGCCTGGCAAAGTTTGATACAATTAAGTCATAGTAGCATTTGCTGGAAGGATTGATTTGAATGTTATCGTTAACGAAACGCCAAAAAGATATTCTACAGTTTCTAACAGACTCCTCGGAACCGATAACGGCTGAATGGATGGCGAAAGAAATAGGTATTAGTGACAGAACCGTCCGTAACGAGATAAAACAGTTGCAGCATGACAGCAGTATGCTGGGGATTCAGATAGAATCCATACGTGGAAAAGGCTACCAAATGAAAGTGCTTAACTCCGAATTTCTTTCAAATAAATCCTCTTTATTGTTTGAAGAGAATAACCAGTCTGCCACTTTCATGGAACAGGAAGACAGGGTTCGATATCTATTAAAACGATTGCTGCTGGCTCCGGATTTTATTAGATTTGAAACGTTAGAGGAAGAAACGTTTGTTTCCAGATCAACGCTGCAGCAAGACCTGAAACTAGTCCGGCAAATGATAAAAAAATATAAATTGAAAATCACGAACCGCCCACACTACGGAACAAAGGTAGAAGGGGACGAGTACAAGAAAAGATCCTGTTTATCCAATTTGATTTTAAGAAAAAATGGGGATATTTCCTTGAAAGGTAGCCCCTTACAACTAGTAGAAGGCGAACTTTTTGAAAAAGTAAAAGAGGTTCTGATAAAAAAGGTGAATGATCATCCTATTAACATTTCGGATGTGGAACTGGAAAACTTGACCATTCACATTGTGATTGCATGTAAAAGAATACAAGAAGGCTTTATTATCGATCCATTAGGTGTTCAATTTGGAAATGAACATACTTTTGAAAAAATGGTTTCAATGGAAGTGATCAAAGAAGTCGAGGCCATTACCGGGTTATCTTTTCCGAAATCGGAAATCGATTATATTATGGTCCATTTACTAGGGACAAAATTATTAACCAAAGAGGAAGTAATCAACTTTGGCGAATTTGATGAAGTAAATACTCTTGTGAATTGCATGATTGAAACATTAAGGGTGGAGTTTAATTGGGACTTCCACAACGATTTAGAATTTATAAAAGGAATCACCTTACACCTCCGGCCAGCGATGAATCGATTAAGATACGGTTTAAATATGCGAAATCCGTTATTAAGCCAAACGAAGACAAAATTTCCAAGCGCATTTGAAGGCGCTGTTGTGGCTAGTAAATGTATAGAGGATTACTTAAAGAAAGAAGCCGGTGAAAACGAAATCGCCTACATTGCTTTGCATATTGGAGCGGCCCTTGAACGAATGAAGGAAAAACAAAAACAAGCAAAAAGGGTTTTACTTGTGTGTGCAACCGGTATGGGAAGTGCACAACTTCTGTTCTATCACTTGCAAAATGTATTTAAAAGTGACATCGAAATTGTAGATACCATCAGTTATTATAATCTAACCACCTATAACTTATCGGGGATTGATTTTATTATTAGCACCATTCCAATAAAGGAAAACTTAGGTATCCCGGTTCTTGTGGTCCATACATTTTTAGAAGAGGAAGATATAACAACTATCAAGAAAAAATTAGCTTCCTCTAAAAGTGATCAACAGGCATATTTACATCCATCACGAATTTTTATTCATCAAGAATTGGATACAAAGGAAGATACGATTCGATTCTTGTGTCATGAATTATCTAAACAAGATCTTGTTTCAACGGATTATGTAGAGCTGGTATTAGAGCGGGAAAACCTGGCATCTACTTGTTTTGGCAATTTAGTTGCAATCCCGCATCCCATTAAACCCGTAACAAATGAAACATTTTGGACGGTATGTACGTTAAAATCACCGATCCAATGGGATGAACAAAAAATGGTTCAATTTGTTTGTTTATTAAATATTAAAGAAGGCGATACCGGTAATTTAAATCAAATGTATCAGCAATTAATTCAAATTATTGAACATAAATCCATTGTTCAGAAATTAATTAAA
The DNA here is from genome assembly GCF_044754175.1 of Neobacillus sp. NPDC093127. Lineage (NCBI taxonomy): Bacteria > Bacillati > Bacillota > Bacilli > Caryophanales > Bacillaceae > Neobacillus > Neobacillus sp. NPDC093127. Next base: position 39,629 of record NZ_JBIVOP010000028.1, on the reverse strand, counting down.
AGCAGTTCCAAAGAGGAAATCATCAAAACAATGTATGAACAAATTGGTGACCTGAGCTGATTGCTTACACAAGCAATTGGCTTTTTTTAAATTGCCCCCTATTCTTTATTCAAGGCTGTGTTAAAAGTGAATGTTGATTTCCGTTCCAGGCGCTTCGCTTTCCGCGGGGCGGGCGGTGAGCCTCCTCGGCGCTAAAGCGCCTGCGGGGTCTCACCTGTCCCGCTGCTCCCGCAGGAGTCTCGCGCCTTCCACTCCAATCAACATTGTTCTATAACACAGCCTTATTCAAAGGTTATCCATTTAAGGAATTCCATTCAATAAGTACTTCTTTCCGTTACCCAAAGGAAATATTTCAACTTAAAAATAAAGCGGTTTCATCTTATACTTACAGTGTAAAGTAATTGAATGATAAAAGGTGAAGGGGAAATGAAAAATGAGCACGAAGAAAATTCTACTTGTCTGTTCTGCAGGAATGAGTACAAGTTTATTAATGACTAAAATGCAAAAATCAGCACAGGAAAAAGAGATCGATGCCGAAGTTACCGCGCTGTCTTCTAACGAAGCGACCAAGTCATTAGCAAAGGAAAAAGCAGATGTTATCTTGATTGGTCCGCAAGTCCGTTTCATGAAAAATAAATTTGAAAAATTAGTGGCTGATTCCCATATTCCGGTCGCAGTCATTGATATGAAAGACTACGGTAAAATGGATGGCGAAAAAGTGTTAAACACTGCATTAGAATTGATTAAAAACAATGGAAATTAATTGTTAGGGCCATCTAACAAGCTAAAAAGGAAGGGATACATCCAGTGGAAGAGCAAAAAAATTTAGAAGTTGTCATGGGGTTAATTATGCATAGCGGGAATGCCAAAAGTTTTGGAATGGAGGCCGTCCAGGCTGCTAAAGAAGGGAATTTCGAAAAGGCTGACCAACTACTTGAAGAAGCAAATGAGGAATTAGTAAACGCACACCATGCCCAGACTGGTTTGTTATCTCAAGAAGCTTCCGGGGAAAAATTCGAGGTTACGCTATTAATGGTTCATGCACAAGACCATTTAATGAATGCGATTACATTTTTGGATTTGGTGAAGGAACTAATTGATGTCCATAAAAAAGTGAATGTACGTGATTAATATGGATATCCAAACCGATTTGGATGAACGTGTTACTTTTTCAAAAGTCTATTGAATAGTCAGGAGGCAAAAAACATGAAACGTATTGGTGTATCGATTTATCCGGCAAAGAGCAGCTTTGAACGTGACAAGGAATATCTGGACCTTGCCAGAAAGTATGGATATACAAGAATTTTTACTAGTTTGCTTGAAATTGAAGGCGAACAAGATGAAGTGGTAACTAAGTTTAAAAACATAATAGAATATGGCAATTCTATTGGTATGGAAACGATCTTGGATATTAACCCCCAATTATTTGAGCAGTTACATGTCAGTTATAACGATCTTGCCTTTTTTAAAGAATTAGGTGCGACAGGAATTCGTCTGGATCTGGGTTTTACCGGAGCAGAGGAAGCGAAAATGACAAAAAATCCATATGGTTTAATCATTGAAGTCAATATGAGCAGCGGCACTAGATATATCGATACGATTATGAGCTACCAGCCTAATCTTGATTATTTATATGCTTCACATAACTTTTATCCTCAAAAGTATTCTGGGATTTCCCAGCGCCATTTTGAACAAACGACAAGTATGTTCAATCAACATCATATCCATACGGGGGCATTTGTCACCTCTCAAGAGGGCGATCTGGGACCTTGGCCGGTTCAGACAGGATTATCTACGCTGGAACAACATAGAAATTTATCTATTCATACTCAAGTTACCCATTATCGATTAATGGGAACGATTGATGATTTATTAATTGGAAACGCGTATGCTTCGGAAGAAGAATTAAGGGCGATGTCAGAGGCGTATTTAAATACCCACCCGACATTTGAAATTGAATTTTCAGCCCATGTTTCAGAGTTAGAAAGGAAGATGATTCTCGATGAGGTTCACCAGTATCGAGGCGACCGATCTGAATACATGATTCGATCCTCTGGCACACGTGTTAAATATACGAATGAGGATATTCCGGCCGATCATACCCTCCCTATCAAAAAAGGCGATATTTTGATTTGTAACAATCGTTTTGGCCAATATAAGGGAGAAACTCAAATCGCGTTAAAAGATATGGAAAATGACGGAGATAGGAATGTCATTGGCCATCTTACAGAAGAATCAATCTTTCTATTAGACTACCTAAACCCTTGGTCCAGCTTTATGTTTACGCTGTCATAAAGATTTTTTTTAGATAAAAACTTAATAAAGGAGTGAGTAAGTTGTTAGAAAAAGTAGAAGCAATTGCCGGGAGAATTGGTAACCAAAGACATCTTCGGTCATTACGGGATGGAATTTTATTAAGTATGCCGCTTATTATTATCGGATCCATCTTTCTTATATTAGGAAACCTGCCGATCAGTGGATACACGGATTGGCTGGCTGACATCGGTTTAGCGCCTATTTTTAGCAAAATCGTGAATGGCTCTTTTGGACTGATGGCGCTTGTTGCTGTATTTGGAATGGCCCATAGTTTAGCTGAGCATTATGAAGTGGATGGCGTTGCCGCTGGAGTTATTGCCTTATCCAGTTTTGTCATCGTGACGCCAGACCTCATTTCGAAAGCGGGTTCCGGAATTTCCTATACCTACCTCGGCAGCGGCGGCTTGTTTGTAGCCATCGTAGTAGGTTTGATCTCTGCAGAAATCTTTAGATTCTTCGTCCAGAAAAATTTTACCGTAAAAATGCCGGAGGGCGTACCGGTAGCAGTAGAGAAATCATTTGCTGCATTATTACCAGGATTAATGGTGATCTTGTTTTGGGGTCTCGTTTATTTATTCTTAGGACTAGCAGGTATTGATAACATTCATACGCTATTAACAAACACGCTAGGGAAACCACTTAGTGTTCTTGGTGGAAGTTTATGGGGCACATTGGTGATCATCGCACTAAATTCAATCTTTTGGTTTGTTGGGATTCACGGTGCAAACACCATCAACCCGGTGATTCAACCGATTTGGTTACAAAATACGGATGCCAATCGACTGGCCTTTCAAGCCGGAAAGGAATTGCCGCATATTGTTACAAATGAATTTATGTTTAACTTCGTTTGGATCGGCGGCGGCGGGGCCACCATTGGACTGGTTATTTGCCTTTGGTTATTTTCAAAAAGTAAAAACAATAAAGCAATGGGAAAACTCACCGTTGCACCAGGACTATTCAATATTAATGAACCAGCGTTATTTGGACTGCCAATTGTCTTAAATTTCAAATTGCTCGTTCCATTTATTCTGGCTCCAATGGCTGCTGCGCTGATTACCTACTTTAGCATGGCTGCAGGTTTAGTAGCAAAACCAATCGGCATTGTCGTGCCATGGACCATGCCTCCAATCATTAGCGGGTATCTGGCAACAGGAGGTAAAATCAGCGGTGCCGTTATTCAAATCATTACTCTTGCCGTAACAATAGCCATTTACTACCCATTTGTAAAACTCTCTGATAAATCTCAGCTAAAAGAAGAAGCACAAGAGGAGTCAGCTGAACTATCAAAAACGGTTTAAAGGTCAATGGAATGTGCTGCGTAGGTTTTCTTGTTTCGAAGTATAATAAGGCTGTTTCCGTAAAGAATGTTGTTATTAACCCTCATTCTGCTTCCAAAAATCATTGGAATAGTGTAAAATTACACCTTATTAATAAGTAGAACAGATATATTAGCGAATTTTCAATTTTATAGCGAATCAATAAAAGCATCAACCACCCTATTTTTTTGCGTAGGGTGATTTTTCTTTTCTCTAGTACGTTTTTCCGAAAGAAAAGGCGCTTGGCTCCAAGCGTTTTTCAACTATTTATTATTATTTTGCTTTTATTCTCGCTCAATTGTGTTTTAATTTATCTTTTTCTACACGAATTAGAAATCCGTCATTACCCTTTGAACAGCCACTTATAAAGAATTCCACTTCGCCTTGTTCGTTTTCCTTCTTAGTTATTTCTGTACAAACATCTTTTTTTATTCCTTTATCTTTTCCACCAAACTCATCCTTTGAATTATCATACGTATATTGAATATCCTTTCCATCAAATTGCAAGTCTTGGAATATAGGGTCTCCTTCGTCTGTATAACCTGTAACTCGTATAGTGTCTTCTTTTTTGTTGGATAGGTTAAGTAAGAACTGTTCAAACCTCTCTAAATTAGCGGCTTCCCGCTGATAAACAATGTCGCCTCTTTTAATAGCTTCCTCAGAACTATACGATGCTCCGCTGCTTGAACAACCAATAGTGCTAATTACAATTGAAAGAAACATCATTGCCAATAGAAATCTCTTCACTTTTTCCCCTCCAAACGGATTATCAATATAAGTTCATTTCCATACCTTTTTAGATATATTATTAATCTAATTTTAGCATAAAATTTCCATTTTCATTTCCTTTTCAAAAAAATTAGTCCGCTGAATATCAAGCGAACTATCTTAAATAAATTATATTTTTCAAAAATTAATATGCTATAATTTTACTAAACAGGAAATATAAGATACTTATTTCTATTAGATGAGAATTTTAATGAAAGGCCAGGGGGACGGTGCTGGGGCAATAGCTATCAAAGGAGGGGCAGTATGAAGCAGCTTTATATAAAGCAGAAGGTATTCAGTCTGATTGAGAAATTTACTGTGAAGGACCAACAGGAGAAGGACGTTTATTATGTTGTGGGCAGTTTCATGAAAGTTCCAAAGACTTTCTCCATTACGAACACAGAAAGAGAGGAAGTTGCGCTTATTACGAAAAAAGTTTTCAGCTTTTTACCGAAGTTTTTTGTTGAGGTACATGGTCGAGAGGTGTTGACAATAAAGAAGGAGTTTTCTTTCTTTAAAGCACGCTATACGATAGATGCAGCCGGAATTGAAGTACAAGGTAATTGGTGGGACATGAATTTTCAGGTATTGCAGTATGGCGAGGTCGTCGGTAACGTGAGCAAGGAGTGGTTCACATGGGGAGATAGCTACAAGGTTCAAATATTGAATGAAGCGATGGAAACCGTCATTATTGCACTGGTAATCGCAATTGATTGTGTAAAAGCTGACCATGCAGCTGCTTCCTCGGCAGGAGCAACTTAACGTGAATTACGATGTCTGTCACGCCCCGAATGAATTTAAGACCAGTCCCCTGCTCATTAGATAAATAATAATATTTAAAGGAATAATTCATTCTGATAAATAATATTAAAAAAGAGTAAGTTAATTGCTTTTACAATACCCATAAGGGAGGAAAGGAATTTATGGTCAAAAAACTGATCGTCGGCGACGCATCGCATGAACTGGCCACTACGCGCCGCATTCTGGAACGATTGCCCGATGAGCATATGTCGTGGAAGCCGCACGAGAAATCGATGACGCTCGGCGGGCTGGCCACGCACCTGATCAACCTGCTAAACTGGCAAGTCGCGATTTTTAAGTACCCGGAATTCGATCTTTCGTCCGTGCCGCTGATGCGCGAGCCTTTGGAAAAACGCGCTGACGTTCTGGAGGAGTTCGATGTAAACGTCGGCAAGTTGGAAAAGCTGCTCACCGAATGCGAAGAGAAAGCGCTCGGCGAGGAATGGACTCTGCGCCACGGCGACCATATCATCCTTCGAGAGCCGCGGGCGATCGCGCTCCGCACCTTCGGATTAAGCCACATGGTTCATCACCGGGCGCAGCTCGGGGTTTATTTGCGGCTTCTAGATATTCCGGTGCCGGGCATCTACGGCCCCTCGGCCGACGAGGAAGCCCAATGAATTAAAGTTTCTCGTCCAATACTCGCCAAAAAGTCGTAGGTCACGGGCATGAACGCCGTTACTCTACTACAAGGGACAAGAATGATTATACTCCTTGATCACTAACATTTGAGGATTTTTAATTGAATAATACCAGTTAATATCAGCTTTTTGTTTATTCAAGAAAAGGGCGCTATCCTGCAACAAGGAAAAGCGCTCTTTTTTCATTTTTGGCCAGATTGTGGTGCAACACAGTTATGGTATTATGCTAAAATTAGGAAGATATTGTGAAGAAATGTACTTAAAGTAACGGGGCAGGTGTGCGGCCGAGCCTAGGTCGTATCATATAACGGGTGGGATTCCCGTCGAGTAAGAACTAGCCATTCGCTCGTAGCGAGTCTTGGAGGGCTAAAGGTAACTTTAGTCTTTAAGCGTAGACAGTTAGGTGGCGGGCCGAAAGCCAAATGGTTGAAGGGATTGAGCTCCATAATGTTAGTAAATTGAGAGGGCTGATGCTTTACCTGCAGCAGAAAGCTACATTTTATCCTTCGTTTAAGGCAAGACGGATAAAACCTCTCTGGAGTCAGAGACCTTGGCACGTTACACATTGATATGATACGGCAACTCGGGAGACCCTACCGGTCTTTTCTTGTTAGAAGAGTATGGTGTACAAGCGATAAAAAGTAAGGAAACCAAATGCCGGTGTAGGGAGTCGGATAGCAGTGTAGTACCAATGAAGTTGGGTAATGCCGATGGAGGAAAGGCTAGCTACCAGTTATCACCCTTGCTAGGGACACATTTACTACACACAGAGGTAGGAATAATAAATGGAGACAAAACTAGTAAGGATAGCAGAATTAGCAAAATTTCATCCTAAGAGATTAGCAAGGTTTTGTGAATGGTAACTAGGAGGAGCCGTGTGCGTTAATAGCGCAAGCACGGTTCTGTGAGGGGGAGGAACACAATCTACCGTAAGGTAGAGAGGTTCCTTTCTACTCGACTAGTGCAAGAAGAAACTTATAATAGTGTATTTCCGACTATATATATAAGGGGGGTATTACATTGGTTCAAAAGTTATTTTATGTCCCGATTGCTTTAGCGTTATTTATGATTAGTGGATGTTCCAATGAAGGGGAATCAACCACAGTAACAATTGATAGTATCGATGCTAAAGAAGTTTTAACATTGAATTCTGATGCTGATATTTTTCAGTATAAGGGCATAATTTATCAAACAAATATTGATTGGGTAGAAGAATTGTCTTTAACAAAAGATGTTCAAATCGGTGAAATAAAAACAAAAAATGATACTAACACAGATTTTATAGATGAAATGTCGAATAAACTTCCTATTGGTGCGAAGATTTTCTCCACCAAAGAAAGAGAAGATATTTTATTTGTTGAATCTGAAGGAGAAATCAAAAAATATCTTGCAATCGTTGAGGGGTAAACAAAATGTCTTGTTCAACTACCATGAAAATAAGTTTCTTCAAGAATAGAAAAATGACAATACTAAAGAAGACCCTGCTCAATCGTTTAAAAAAAAGAGGAGAGCGTTAATTAATAAGCCTATGGATTAGGGTTGACTGGATTAAGGTCAGTATCAGTATTGACACTTCCTACCCATTTTCATTCTCTGTGGTGCAGCACTGATTTTGTGCAGCATGGATGGCTAACGGGTGCTTTAGTTCAATAATCCAAATAAAAAAGTCGGTTCCTAAACGTGTAAAGGAACGACTATTTTATGTTGAAATTTGCTTAATGTTGTAAATCTTCATTTTCCTAGCTCTACCCCTATTTGTGAAACAATTTCCGTGCTAGACTTAAAAATATATAAGTAAATGAAATATAAATAATCTACAAAAACAAGAAAATGTAAATTAAAGGCGAATCCATTTTGATCGATTCGCCTTATTTTTGATTATTTTTTTAGGTCAATTGGTATTCCAATTTTGGGAATTTCAAATCTAAATAAAACTGGTTTTCATTCATATTCGTCATATTTATAAAAATTTAGTTGGGTTTCTTCATTAACTAAAAAACGATAGCTTTCCAGTCTTGTAGAGGAAATTTCATTTAATTGCATATCAGTCACTTTTGCTTCTTTGCTTGTAATTATATATAGATAATTGTTTTTCTTGTCAGGAATTACTTTCACAAAATTATCTTTCATCATATACGTATTATCTAAACTTAGAATTTTATCTTCTCCGTTTTCAAAAACTGGTTCACCGGTTTTTATGTTTAACATTTTTACTTTATTATCATTCGTCACAATATATGCAAGATCCGATTTAAAGTCAATGTAAGCAATCTTCCCTCCTGCAGAAAGATTATTAGGATTATTCAAATCACCTTTTATAAGTTTGTAAATGTCTTTTATTTGTTTAGGCGCTCCTTCAAGTGTTACACCATTTTCAGATAAAATAAGTTTTCCGCCGCTTGCCTCTAACTTATAACTTTTCGTACTATCTATTTGCTTATTAATTTCCGAAATAAAATAATTTCCAGTTATATTAATATTCAATGATGTGTTATTTCCCAATTCTCTCTTAATACTAACGGTGACTAGTTTATTTGTCCCTGTATCTGCATTCGCCACTTGAAATGTTGGAAGAACGGAAAAGGATACCACCGATAATGCAATCAATAATTTTTTCATATAATCACCTCTTTTCAGGGTCCCCTGTAATCGACTATCTTGTTTTTGTCAAGTTTATTGTGTCAGTTCTTTGAAAAAAATAAAAAAAGATGCGGCAGAAGCCGCATCTTTTTATTGTGGTAATTTATCAAATTCATACATTGAACCCATAATATTTCCATCATTATAGAAAATGATAACCATATCGAACTTGTTATTTTTGATGTAATCACTCGCCGTGATTTCCCTGTTGTACCTCATATCAAATACTGAAGTTTTATAAAAATGGTGAGCAAGAGGGAATACCGCTGCATTCGAATAGGAATCTTTTAAGATTAAAACATTTAACTTGTTTTGGCTTTTCTTATTAATGATATTGAATTCTCGTAAATCCCATGTAAATGCACTTCCATATTGGAAAGTTCCTGTTTTATTCACCAATTCTTCTGCGTAAATGTTTGAATATGGCACTTTGTTCTCAGCAGAAACCGCACCTCTGTATACATCATAGTCTTTAAATGAATAGGTCTTTGGAATATACTGACAAACTGTATCCGCATATAAACTGACTTGATTAAATACCATTCTGTTAAAACTACCTGAGAATGGATAACCATTGTAACATTTGTGTTCATAGTCAGACTTCTTAACATCACTTGATACTGCTTCATAATCTTTGTGTATTCTTTTGGTTATGAGCTTATATGCTAAAAAGCCGCCTTTTTCATTCCAGTGATGATCCGTTTTGTAATAATAACTTTTGACCGTTTCGTAACCATCTTTCTCGTATTCAGGTCTAAAGTCTTCGTAATTGACTACCGTTCGGTCCAAATGTGAAAGCAAGTATTGTTTATTCTTTTCCCCTACACCTTCAGGTAAATATTTTGGTAAATCTTTTTGAGTCATATTTGTTTTCGATGGTACAGGGAAGTAATATAGCTTTGTTCCTGATTCACTTAGTGTTTTACCTAGTTCATTTAATGCTTCGGCTGATTTTTTCAAATCATCTTCCGGCGTATAAATGGCAGGTTGATTGTATATCCATCCGTTTTTCCCAATGTAATAACCGTTTACAAATGTTTTCGGTGATAAAACTTGTAATTTTGTGTACAATCCGACCCACTTGTCTCGTAATAAAAATTGGTCTGAAAAATATGTTTCGTATTGTTTGAAAAATTCTCCTGAACGAATGAGGCTTAAATCCTTCACAGGTTCTTGAGACAACGTGCGATTTTCGAAAACAGATGATGGACGGTCTGTTTGAAGTTTTGAAACGATTCCAAACCCAAAGATGACAACTAAAAAACTAATAACTAGAGCATAATGGCTAATTTTCATATGTTCAAACTCCTTTTAAAAACGGAAATATATAAATGGATTGTATGTTGAATTCACTAAATACATTGTAACTACCAACAGCAATCCAATATAAGTTATATTTCCGATAACTTCTTTACTAATTAACACCATTGGTTTTGTTTGGAAAGACTTTTCTAGTTTTTCTTTGAGATATGGGTAAATAGGAAAGACAAATAAAACAGCAATCAAGAGCATGATTGTATTGTCATGAAGAAGCAAAATGGTTTGATTGTTATAAATCTGACCTCCAAAACCAAACATTGTTTTTATGAACCCATACGAATAGGAGAAGTTATCTGCTCGGAAAAATACCCATCCAACCATAACGATGACAATAACATAAATATGTCTAATAGGTGTCCACAATTTTTGGAGAATGTTTTGCATAAACAACCTTTCCATGCTAATGATAACGCCGTAGTAAAAACCCCAAGCCATAAAAGTCCAACTAGCCCCATGCCATAATCCTGTGATAGTCCATACGATTAAAATGTTTCGGTATATTTTCCACTCGGAAACGCGATTCCCTCCAAGCGGGATATAAACATAATCTCTAAACCAGCTTGATAAAGAAATGTGCCAACGTCTCCAAAATTCAGATATACTGTTTGCAATATATGGATAGTTGAAGTTGATTGGAAATTCAAATCCGAACATTTTAGCTAAACCAAGTGCCATATCACTGTAACCTGAAAAGTCGAAATAGAGCTGAAGTGTATAAGCCATAATCCCAATCCAAGCCGTTGATTGGCTTAAATCAGCAGGACCCGTAGCAAATACCGTATCCGCTATTTCTCCAAGAGGATTGGCTATCAATACTTTTTTCGATAATCCAATTATCAATTGCTTAATTCCAACTGCAAATAACGTAATATTGTGAATGCGATTTTTTAATTGATCTGCAATTGTGTTATAGCGGATAATAGGACCTGCTACGAGTTGTGGGAAAAACGTTATGTAAAGTGCTAAATCCCATAGATTTTTTTGTGCTTCGTTTCCCTTTCTATACACATCAATGATATAGCTCATTGCGTGAAATGTGAAAAACGAAATACCGATAGGGAGTGGAATAGGGTCGTTGTTTATATGAAGATTAAACAACTGATTGATATTTTCAATTGCGAAATTACCATATTTGTAGAAGCCCAATAATGACAAATTTGCCAGTATTGAAATCCACAGTGCGGTTTTATGCGCAAAACTTTTTCCGCGGAAACGTTGAACCACTAACCCAAAAAAGTAGTTCATTACAATTGAAAATATCATAAGGAAGACATATTTTGGTTCCCCCCATGCATAGAACACTAAACTCACAAGCAACAAAACGATGTTTTTTAACTTATCTTGTGCAAAATAATAAATCAGCAGCACAATAGGTAAAAAAACGTAAAGAAAAACAAGATTGCTAAATACCACTAAGCTTCCCCCTTGTGCATATATACTATATTGAACAACAATAATTATTATACAATTTTTATTTATGCTTAAGAAGTACCGAAATTGAACGACTTGCAAATGAAAAAAATTATAAATACAGTGATGTCGGTCAATGGCTATACATCGCTAACGCCGTTCGATAGTTGAAGAAAAGATTAAAGGATATTTACCCAAAGCCAAGAATACATTATTTATGGTTTTTTTATTAAGCAGTTACTTGAAAAAAGGAGAAATTGTATTGGAGGAGCTTATTAAGGAGTACGCATTAGGATACACAATGCTTCGGAAAGCCATTGAAGGATTAACTGAGGAAGAGCTTCGTTACAAGCCTGCGCCGGACAAATGGAGCATCCATCAAATCATCATACATGTGACAGATTCCGAGATTTCTTCTACATCAAGGCTAAAAAAAGTCTTGGCGGAGGATGAACCGATTCTGATTGCATTTGACCAAAATGCATGGGCGAATAACTTGGGGTACGATTTGTTGGACCGTGAACAGTATCTGCTTCTGTTCAAATTGTTGCGTTCCAGTATGCGGCCTATTCTTGACCATCTAACTAACGAACAAAGCAAACGAGTGGGTGTGTATGTCGATCAGGGACGGTTCACATTTAAGCAATTGTTGGAATACCGAGTCCTACATGTCCGCGACCATCTCACTCAAATTGAACGGGTAAAGAAGGCATATCAAGAGAACCAAGTAACCTATTAAACGGCGGTCTTTAGCTACATAAAAAGTACGAAAAAGAGGACTTTGCAAAAGTCCTTTGTTATTTGTAAAAAAGATAAAAAAGGACATTAGACCCTCACCTCCTCTTTTTCAAAACTAGCAAAGAAAAATGGTACAAAGGAACCAATGTAATAAAATTTCACAATTAAACCTTCTTTTATGAAATAATATTCTATATAATCTGAATATAACAGCAACCATTTTTGGACGGATTACTCGAACAAGGTGGTTTTATTCTCGTTCTTTTTGACATGAGACAAGGAGTGATGTCCGCCGGTAAACCCCAATCAGATTAACCTTTTGACGATTGCCGGCAAGTGATTAGCGTCCAACATTATCTAGTTCGGTTACTCAAATGATCACGGAAAAATAATTGAAAGAGGTGCAAACATTGACAAGAAAAGGGCTCGTAACCATGATGACAATTATTTCGATGCTATTAACCTTTATCCCAACCAGCTCTTCCATCTTCGCAGCGACAAATACGCAACTCATCGTCCACTATCATAAAAAGGGTGGAAACTACACAGGAAATTTGGAAACGCTTTCCCTTAATGGTCAGGTAAAAGGTACCGTGTCAGAAAAGACTACGGATGGATTTGGACTAAAAATGACTTACCAATTTCCAAACATCGATGACAATGCCTACATAGGAGTTGTCGTAAAAGAAGACAGCGCTTTTCCTGAAGATAAAAGATTTGTAAGAGCAAAAAACGGAAAAGCGGAAATCTGGCTTATTGATGGCGACGCTCGCGTATACAATGAACCTCTTGCCATCGATTCTAAGATTATTACTAAGAAGGACAATAAAGGGTACGTGACCGTTGAAGATTTAAAAGATGTATTAAATCTGACTTATAAATATGGAAAGAACACGTACAAATTTGACGGCGCGAATGCCGGAACGGCCGACATTTTAACCATCTACCATAATCGTGACTATTTTGAAATCAATATTAATACGAACCGAATTGGTTCTAATGTGACGGGAAATATGACCTCTGCCTATACCGACCTCGTTTTCCATGACGTAGACGGATATAAGGATGGGAACAACTATTATTTATCGATAGGCTACATCGAGAGATTATTTCAAGTAGCCGTCCTCGCTGATCATAATAAGGTACTTTTGCTCAAGCAACAGAACGTAGCTTATGATCAAGTAACCCGTGCCAAAGCTCCAGAAGATGTAGGCTTTTCTTCTGAAAAACTAAGTAAAATTGATGATTATATTAATCAACAAGTCGAGAGTGGGTTTCCAGCGGCGGCGATGATTGTCGTGAAAGATGGAAAAGTTGTCAAAGAATCCGCGTATGGCTATTTGAAAAAGTATGATACACCATTTGTGGATGGTGCCTATAAACCTGCGGCCCTTTTGCCTAAATCCGACTGGGAAGAAGCAAAAGTAGATTCGTTATTTGATATGGCTTCCAACACGAAAATGTATGCAACAAACTATGCCATCCAAAAACTCGTCTCTGAGGGGAAATTAAACTTAGATCGGCCGCTAAGCTCTTTTCCTGGCTGGGAAAACTTTAAAGATAGCTATACTGTTTACACCGGTAAGTGGACACTTGGAGGCAGCGGCGGGCTGAATAAAACACCGCGTACTGGAAAAGAAACGGTTACGATCCGTGATATCCTCCATCACTACGGCGGACTTATTCCGGATCCGGAATATCCAAATAAGAATTCAGCAGGTGACTTATGGTATCAAACTAATGATCATACGAATCGAGCAGGAGTAATCGATGTCATTTGTAAAACTCCATTGCAATATACTCCTAGAACTACGTACGCTTATAGTGATGTCGATTTTATGATTCTAGGTTTACTTGTGGAACAGATTACCGGAATGCCATTAGACGAATATGTGGAAAAGCATATTTATAATAAGATGGGATTAACGCACTCTGTATTTAACCCATTAACAAAAGGGTTTTCAAAGTCGCAAATTGCGGCAACAGAGTTAAATGGAAATACCCGAGATGGTTTTATTAATTTCGGAAAAATGGAGGACAATTCACCGGTTAATATCAGAAAGTATACGTTACAAGGTGAGGTCCATGATGAGAAGGCTTGGTATGCGATGGCAGGTGTTGCCGGACATGCCGGATTATTCTCAACGGCAGGTGATATGGGCGTTTTAACACAGCTTATGCTTAATGGTGGTATTTATAACGGAACACAATTTTTCACGAAAGAAGTTGCCGATGAATTTACTACACCATATGATCCCGATCCAAACAAGGTAGACTCATCAACCACTGGCTTGGGCTGGAGGGTACATTCAAAAAGCGCTGCTGCTTATTACTATTTCAATTGGGGTCCGAGCCGAAGCACCTATGGGCATCAGGGCTGGACAGGAACGTTAACGATTATCGATCCGGTTTATAATATGAGTATTACGATTCTTACTAACTTAAGGCATTCGCCTGTTGTCAGTCCTCCAAATGGGTTTGCCGGGTCGAATTTTCCAATCGCCAATTTAGTACCGATATCTGCGCTTGTCTATGATTCTTTGGTCTCGGACAAAGAGCAATACAGTCCCGATGCGCCGATCACCTTGTCTGCAAAGGCAACCGGCATCAAAACAGTTGATCTTAGCTGGAACACCGTTTCCGGAGCGGACAGCTATAACGTCTATCGTTCAACGACAAGTGATGGGGCATTTCAAAAAATCAATATCGAACCGCTTGCGACAAATTCCTTTACTGATACGGGCTTACACCCTGGTTCAGAATACTACTACAAGGTTACTGCACTCAACAGTGTCGGTGAATCGGCGCAATCTGAGCCCGTGCATGCAGCTACTGTATCGGCTAGCGATATGTACGATTTGATAGGGAAACTCATCAAAAAATTTGCTGACTCCGGGGAATTGGGTGGACCAATGAAGGTGCAGCTAACAAACAGTCTTAAACAGTCAGAAGATCAATATAAAAAAGGACACAAAGCTCAGGCAATTAAGAGTTCTCAGGACTTCCTGAAGCATATGGACAATCAAGGGCTGCAAAAACATATCACCAAAAACGCAAAAGAGGCTCTAGAAACAGAAGTGAACATTTTAATTGAAGCTTTAACTGATTAGAAGAGGGACAGGCAGAGGGCACTGTCAAAGTCCATGAAATGAGAAGAAGTTAATCACCTGCTGTATATAGGTGGCTAACTTCTTTTTTTGTTATATATATTGTTAAAATATCCATCACTTTCTTAAAGCAATCACTTTTTCAGTAGTCTTGGACAGGCACCTCGTCCCAGTACCTTGGTCTTCTCCAAATTATTTATTAAGGTTTCTTAACCTTTATTTCATAGTTTTGTAACATCCAAATAGTAAGTTTAAAGAGGAGTTAATATGCTTTTTCACATAAATCCACTATAAGAGTTTATTTTTCCTTGTAAGGTGGTAGGTAAGAGTAATACCCATATATGGTTTTTTTAAGATTTAAAAAACAAGGATTAAGAAATTTTTGGAGGTGTTCAATTATGGATTCCTCTAAAAAAAGGAGTCTTTACTTTGACAACGCAAAATTCATTTTGATATTTTTAGTCGTTTTCGGACATGTTATCAGTCCTTTAAAAGGTAACAATAACATTCTTTTCACTCTATATTCGGTCGTATTCCTTTTCCATATGCCAGCCTTTATACTTATTTCTGGATATTTTTCAAAGGGATTTCATAAGGAAGGTTATTTCTTAAAAACCGTAAAGAAGATTTTATTACCATACATCATTTTTCAAATAGTCTATTCGATTTTTTATTATTTGGTCGGAGAAGAATCTACACTTAAAATTGACCTTTTACAGCCACACTGGACCTTATGGTTTTTATTGAGCCTGTTCTGTTGGAATATTCTCCTTCATGTATTTGCAAGGCTAAAATGGGTTGGATTACTTATAGCAGTTGGAGTTGGCATTGGAATTGGTTATGTCGATCATGTGGGTAGTTATTTATCATTATCAAGAACTTTTGTATTTTTCCCCTATTTTCTATTAGGATTCTTATTAGATTCCAAGCATTTAAAATGGGTTAAGAAAGTAAAATATTCAACATTCATTGGATACGCAGTTCTCCTTATGACAATTTTGATATTTGGAACATGCTTTCCAAAGGATGCCATACCATGGCTGCTTGGTGATACACCATATGCTGATTTAGGTACGAAGGGATTGACGGATGGTTTCATTCGTGCCTCCCAATATTTTGTAACAGTAATAGTTATTTACGGGTTTTTGGCCATTGTCCCGTCAAATCGATTTAAAATGACGATAATTGGTCAACGGACCTTATATGTATATCTTTTACACGGATTTATTATTAAATCGATCCAAGCAATCGTCTCTGACGATATATTAGATGGATTATCTAATCAATACTTAACCCTAATTGTTTTTTCTTTAGGCCTTTGTATATTATTAGGAAATTATTTCATCCAAAAATATACTCGTCCATTGATTGAATTAAGAATATAACTGGAAAGAGAGAGTGGGAACTGTAAACTGTCCCCTGTAGAGTAGCACTATAATAAAAAATTACTCTACAGGGTCTTTTTGTGCAATTGAATGAAACGGGATCGAATAATAAAAATGCTGCCTTGATGGCAGCATTGAGTGTTTTGTCCTGTAGTTAAGATAGTTCTGAATCGCCAAAATACTCCAAAACTAAGGGTAATATGAATCATGGAATCATAGGTGAAAAGAATTGTTTCTTTATATTCGTGAAGAAAATGGTCAAAAAATGTTTCATTATCACGAATTTTGTTCGTGAACATGACGATTAATGAAAGGGGGTGAGATGTTGCACTTCCGCCATTTTCTTATACCAGTGCTTATGGTCGGAGCAGCCCTGTTTTTACCAAATAACACCTTTGCCGAAAAGAATGGACATGGTGGACAGCAGAATTTCCACAAGGAACATGTTCAAGTGAAGAATTCTTCAGAAAAATCGGGGAACACAGCTAAACAGGCTGACGTTCCGGCAAAAGCTGAAAACGCGAAGCCAAGGGAAAAAACTGTGGTGATGCCTGAACAGGCTAGTAAAAAACAGAATGGTGTAAAACAGCAGGCTTCCAATCATGCTGCGAACCAAGGTACTTCCAAAAAGTCAGCTGCTAAAGATCCGAAGACTTTGCCGGAGCAGGCAAAAGGAAACGGATACGGTCTATCTAAAATAAACAAGACTGAGAACACCGTTAAGGCTTCTGGTCAGGAGAAAAGCGAAGCTGTCAGGGATGATATAAGAGGGCAGGGAAAGCATAAGCTTAAGGATAGGGACAAGCGTTCCTCTAATATTGCAGTAAAAGAAAAAGTCGAACACCCCTCTGATATCACTGTTAAAAATAAAGCCGAGCTTAACGATGGAAACACTGTAAAAAATAAATCTAAATCGACGAGATTGGTTACTAGCTTTGAACCAAAAGCAAAAGGCTCAGATCTATCAGCACCAAAAAAGGTTGAACATTTTGAACCTTCTTTACCAGTGCTGCCACAAAAGGGAAATGTCCCTTCCAGTAAGGAAGAGATCCCAATCGTCGATCAGGTTATTAACCCGACCCAACGTTTAAACAGTCCTGGTGGTCAATCAAATGATCGAGTCAGCCAGGGTTTCCAGACAGTAAGCTTCTTGGAGAAGTGGTTTGAATGGAATAAATACAATGAAATCAATCTTGTCCAGGCTTACTTTTCTCGGGATAAACTTATGAATAATCAATGGGTAAATGCTCCACCTTCACAACCGCCGAAAGAAAGCTCCTTTATTATAAACCGTTAACCGCAGCTAAATGCCACGGAAACAGGAAAATAAAAGGAGCGAATTAAAAATGAATCATTATCTTAATCCTAATAAAGTTGTTAAATCGTTTGTATTAGCTGGAGCTGTATCTTTTGGAATTTTTGCAGGGGGACATTTTACGGAAGCTGCTGGCCCTGATAAGGCAAAAGGGGAGCACTCTGTTCATGTAAAATACGAAAATAAGGAAAAAGGTCATGAGAGAGAAAAGCATGAATCTTATTCAAAATTTGGAAAGCCTGCGAGCCCAACAGTAAAGGCACAACCTAAAGCCGAAAACGAACAAAACGAACACCATAAAGCTGAAAAAGTGAACAAATCGCAAGCAAGTGTGCATGCTAGTGAATCGGCAAAAATGCATGCTGCACCAAACTCAGCCGTTCACGGCAAGGCTGAAAAAGCTGAAAAGGTTAACAAATCTCAAGCAAGTGTACATGCCAGTGAATCGGCAAAAATGCATGCTGCACCAAACTCAGCCGTTCATGGAAAGGCTGGAAAAGTTGAAAAGCCGGTAAAGGAAGTTCCAGCTGAAGAGGCGGTTAAAGAGGAAGTTCCAGTTCAAGAACCAGATGTTAATACAGACGTAACAACAGAAAATCAAAGTACTGATACCGTTTCTCCATCAAAAGAGGTTCATCACAAGCATGCTGAAAAGACAGAAGATGAAGCGGATGTTGAAAAGGATGAAAAAATGAAAGATCATGATTCCGATTCAGCAGTAAAACCAGAGGATGAAGATGATCAAGGTGAAGATGATGACCATGATTCTGATTCTAAGAAAGCCGCTCATCATCATGTGGCTATAGTGAAAACAGAGGATGAAGATGATCAGGGTCAAGATGATGACCATGATTCTGATTCTAAGAAAGCTGCTCATGATCACGAAACTATTGTGAAAACAAAAGATGAAGAAGAAGCGGAGTTAACTAAAGAACACACTGAGAAAGAAGCTAAGGTTAATCCTTCTGCTGCTAACAAAGCAAAATCTCAAGCGAGCAAACATGCAAGCGACACTGCTAAAGCACACGCTGCAGCAAACTCAGCTGTACTAGCTGGTGCGAAAGATTCTGAAGATGCTGTTTCCGAAGATGTAGTAGCTGAAGATAAAACAACAGAAGAAACAACTGAAGTTGCAACAGAAGAATCTACTAAAGTTGAAACAGAAGAAGCAGCTGACGAATCTACTGAAGTTGAAACAGAAGAAGCAGCTGACGAATCTACTGAAGAATCTACTGAAGTTGTAACAGAAGAAGCAACTGACGAAGCTACTAAAGTTGAAACAGAAGAAGCAGCTAACGAATCTACTGAAGCTGTAACAGAAGAAGCAGCTAACGAATCTACTGAAGCTGTAACAGAAGAAGCAGCTAACGAATCTACTGAAGCTGTAACAGAAGAAGCAACAGACGAATCTACTGAAGCTGTAACAGAAGAAGCAACAGACGAATCTACTAAAGCTGTAACAAAAGAAGCAACAGACGAATCTACAAAAGTTGTAACAGAAAAAGCAGCTAACGAATCTACTAAAGCTGTAAAAGAGAAGCTGCTAGCGATTCTGGAAAAATTGTTACAGATGATAAAACTGATGCTGAAATAACTTTGGGCTATTCACGCACTTTATCTTAATTGTGCATACAATACCAATAATAGAGACAAGATTACAATAAAAAAAATGCCGGAATCCACCCATAATTTAGGTGGAACCGGCACTTTTTTTATTTTCTACTCTTCATGATAATCTAGATTTTTAACCGTAAATTGATCAATGGTTTCACCGTCAGATGTAATAGTTGTGATGGTGATTTGATCTTTGTCCACTTTGGCTTGTAAGGAAACGGCGATGTTTTCCATGTTGACAAAGTCAAATTTTTCATCTGCCACAGCATCATAGTGTTTTTTACCGGTTGTCCCGGCGACCACGTAGACCGTTCCGTGCGGATCTTCTTTTCCGCCTTTAATCTTTTTTGTTCTGCCGTAGGAATGATCATGGCCGGAGAACACGATATCAATCCCTAGTTCATCGACGACTGGCGGCAGTTTTTGTTTCATGATTTCATTCCCGCCAAACGGATTTGTGAAATAAGGTGGTTTGTGTGTCACAAGGATTTTCCAAGGCTTGCTGGAATGTTTAACATCCTGTTTCAGCCATTCCAACTGCTTGTTCAGAACAACGGTATTATCTGTATAGCCTAATACGCTAATGTGCATGTTATTGTAATCAACCGAATAGGTCCCGCCTTTGTCTGCCTCAGGTCCATTTTTAGGCGAGTTAAAGATGGCTTTTGCCAGCTGACCATTCGCATCCCCCATGTATTCATGATTTCCCAGGGCTGCAACAAGATCGGTAGACCGGATGTTATTGTATTGGCTTAGGATTTTTAAGGTATCATCCCATTGTTTGAATTTTGCGGCTTCATCAACCAAATCGCCGACATGGATCATGAACGATAAGTCTTTTTTATCGAGATCCCCAAGTATTTTCGTAAAGTCACTTAAATCAGCAGGCGATTGCGTGTCACCTAAAACGGCAAATTCAAAGCTCTGCTTTCTGCTTAATGTGGTGAACTCTTGCAGCTCTGACCATATCTCTCCATCTCCAACTCGATACACATAGGTTGTCCCTTGCTGTAATTTCTTTACACTTACTTCATTTACGCGGACGATTCCATTTTTCACGGGATCTTGCTCACCGGAGAAGACTTGATTACTGGATGATCCAGTGATTGTTTCTAGTTGCTTCTCACCTTTTTTGTCAAAATCCTTTTTTCGTGCAAATTGAATAACAGCCTTATCTTTCGCTAAAGGGCTCGACATCCAGGTGAAAGCTTTTTCTTTATAAGGATCACCTGTTGGTGTAGAAATAATGTTTTTTATTTCAGTCGCAGCAGCAAGCGGCGGATAGGTCTGGGTGTTCACTTTAAACGAATACTTCCCATCCTTGACAGCATATAAAGCGATTTTCTTCACTTCATTTGTGATGCTATCGACGCGAAGAGTTCCTTTTACATCTGTTTTTCCTAGGAGAACGGGGGCATTGCTGCCATCTATGACGGCAAAAATTTCCGCTTCACTCATTACTTCATTTTTAGTTGTTTTCACTGTCATAACAGCTGGCTTTCCAATTAAAATTGGCTCTACCGTTAAATTAAAAGCACCATTTACTTCAACACTGGATGGTTTCATTGAATACGTTGAAACGAAGTTTTCTTCTTTTGGCATCGAGTAGATTAAACTAGCTTCCACCATTTCATACGTTACCTTGCTGCCTTCTTTTGTCGATTCAGGAATTTGAATCTGAATCGTTGCAGCATCAGAGGTGGCTGCCGTTTCGCCGCTATTCACTAGATTCAATGTTAGAATTCCAGTTTTGGCATCATAGCTTGAGGTACTTGTACTAAACCCATTTGAAAAAGTAACATCTTCCACTGGGAAGTTTTTATCTACTTGCAGTTTAAGAGTAGAGCCTGAGATCTCAGATGGATTAGTAACTTTCACTACTAGGTCAAGTACATCGCCCAGCAAAGCTTGTTCTTGTTTTTTGACTAATTCAATCTTTGTAGAACCTGTGTTTACCGTAAAATAGACCGATTTAATGGCTTGGTTTCCGAATTTATCAGGGACCATGAGCGTTACCTGATGTGTTCCATCCGCCCATTTTAACCCGCTTAATGAGACGGTTCCATCCATATCAAATGAATAATGACCTTCTGACTTGGAGTAGTCTTTGCCATCTACGAAAATTCTAATTTTTTCCCAATCAATTCCCGTTTTAAAAGGGTCGTCTTCATATTCATTCACGCTTGCTTTCAGGTCGACCGCATTTGTCGTGAAATCTTTCCCGTCAATGTTAATCGATTGAATCACCGGTGGATATAAGTCATCGACTTTTTCGCCATATACGGCACGAATATTGTCAATATAGATAGCGCCTTTTGTCATCGGTCCGGTGATTCCTGATTTCGTCGACATTAATCTTATTGCTTGTGTCCCCGATAATTTGAACGGGCCAGTAAAGGAAGCTGGTATTTCTGCCTCGATGTATTTCCAGCCCGTCCAATCGATCCCTGGTATTTCTTGAGTGAGATTAATCGTTTGAATTTTGCCGTTTCCGTCAACTATGTTCATTCTCAGCCAATAACCTTGTGCTTCCGGAGTTCCGTACACCCACATTCCAATGCTTGAGGGATTGTCCGGAATCGCGATGTCCGACCCAGGCCCTGCATAGGCCCCGAGGGTGGTTCCTGTTTGTGCGCTCGTTAAATCAAAATCCAGTTTTAATGACTGGTTGCCAAATCTGACTGGTGCCGGATATTCCGCTAAGATAAGTGCTGCTTTTTCACCACGGCCGACAACGGATGATTTCCAGCCACCGAGCCCTGCTTCAAAATCAAATAAGACTTCAGGAAGTTTTCCAACAGAAACTTTGATTTGTGCTGTAAGGCTTGTGCCCTTCAGGCGAGCCGTGATATTCCCTGATACCGTTTTGTCTCCAGTACGGAGCATACCAGATTCATCAATGGAGCCCATTCCTTCAGGGATGTCAAACTCGATATCTTGAGCGTTCCAGTGTACATTTCTCTTTTGAAATTTTGTGATTAAGTTTAAATCGGTCTCACTGTTTTTAGCTGCGGTTAGCTCCGCTCCGGTAAAATGCATCTCATCAGGCTGGGCAATTTCGATGATACTTTTTCCAACCTCATTTCCTTGATCATTCAAGATGATTTCTAACTGACCTGTTTTCCCATTTGATAAAAACTTTCCATTTCCATTGATGGTGCCGAACGATTCATCCGACAATTTCCATGTTAGACCGGATGCTGGCAAAGCAGCTGAAGCCATCGATTTGTCTCTTCCCTTAGCAGTGAAGACAACCGTTGAACCCGGTGTAAAGGATTGGTCATATGGTTCAATATGAG
This sequence comes from Neobacillus sp. NPDC093127, assembly GCF_044754175.1. Taxonomy (NCBI): domain Bacteria; kingdom Bacillati; phylum Bacillota; class Bacilli; order Caryophanales; family Bacillaceae; genus Neobacillus; species Neobacillus sp. NPDC093127. The sequence goes on along the minus strand of NZ_JBIVOP010000028.1, from coordinate 16,959 downwards.
CCGAATCGAAAAGATGATCGGATGGTGCTTTTGAGACAATTAGCCAAGAGTTGGCTACACTTCTTTCAGTACGGTCAGAAGGTTGATTGTCTACTTCAAGTTTATCGCCGCCCAATTCCCGGGTGGTGAAGGTAGAGGACCCGCCGCCATCAAGGTTAAGTGCAGTTACTGCCCCTAAATCTATCATTAGTTGTGCTAAATCAGGCATGGAGATTCCGCTTGAATATGGCTCCTGTCTTCCGTCGACAACGACAAAAAATACATCGCCATCTGCTTTAATTCCAACTGCTGTACGGGGTTCTTTATCAGCTCCTGTTTGTGGAGTTTGATAGATTTGGCCATTTTTTACGAGGATGGCATTTCCGCCCAGCGCTTCTTGCAATTGATCTTTCATTCCTTCATATACAGTTGCGTCACCAATGACAGCTTCGCCGGATTTTTTGATACCGAAGAATTTATGTGCTGCTGCATTCTGAGCTTTCACTGCTTGTCCATCTTTATAAACGATGCCGAGTGGTTCACCTGTGGCCATATTATAAAAATCGGCATTCACGGCGGCTACTACTTGATGATTTTCGCTATTTGCTGCGCTGGCTTGCTGTCTAACAGGCTGCAGGCCAAATGCTGTTCCGTCATTGGGTGTACCTGCTTCAATAGATACATTAGGATTATGTACATCCACATCGACTACAAAACTCTCAATCTTTTTACCGTCTTTTCCTTCAAAGCTGTAGTGCTTTTCCAATACACCTGGAGCAAGACTGGCTCGATATTCATTGATGGGTGTTTGGATTAAGGGTGAACTTAAGTTAAAGCCCCCCAAAGCTGATGTAAGACTAGGGGAAATCATACTACTTGCTATTGCAATTGACAGGGTGATCGGTAAGAGCCTTTTTTTCCAATTTCTCCTCATATGTACCTCCCAAAATTTTAGTAACATCGGCAAATTGTTACCCGTTATTCCAATTACCGACGTTGATTCCATAATATTGTAAGAATGTTAACCTATTATTAATTTTAGGTTAAGAATATTCAGAATTAAATAGGGTGAATGTCATAGGTAAAATGAAGTGCTCCTAGAGGTAAAAGCGACCGTGAAAACACTTAAGCTATCGAGGTAGGATAAAGATTTTCTCATGATTCAAAAAAAATAATTTTCCCTTGACTCTTACGTGACGTAACGGTTTATAGTGAAGATACCGGTAAAAATCTTCGCGAAATAAGGGGGTGGTTATTTTAGTTTCAGGTAAGAAGAAATGGAAGACAGGGGAACTTGCAAAGTTAACAGGTTTAACGATTCGGACCTTGCGGTATTATGACCAAATTAAATTGTTCTCACCGTCAGGCTATTCAGAATCAGGATATCGCCTATATAACGCCACAGATCTTTCGCGGTTACAGCAAATTCTTAGTCTAAAAGATTTAGGATTAACGCTAGAGGAAATTAAATCGATCCTGGCCGACGATACGTATAACCCTATTGAAGTGGTGACTCTTCAAATAGAACGTTTAAGAGAAAATATAAGAGTTCAACAGAAGCTGTTAAAAGATTTACAAAATGTATCTGAGATTTTGCAAACGAAAGAGACATTGACGGTTCAAGATTTTACAAATTCAATTGGAATGATGAAAAAAAGTCATGAAAATTATTTTTACGGGCGCCAAAAGAATATGGAGCGCCAATTTGATCGACTTGGCGAATTCCTTTCTAATCATCCGTCCCACCAAAAAAGGAGGAAGTGAGAATGAAAAAACACTTTGCAACACACGATACCTTTGTTATTGAAAAGGTGTATAATTTCACACCTGAAGTGGTATTCGCTGCATGGGCGGCCCCAGAGCTTAAAGCAAAATGGTTCACTGAAGCGGATGAGTTTGATTTTCGAGTGGGTGGACAAGAGATAAATCATGGCGGCCCTCCAGGAGGTCCTGTTTACACATTTAAGGCTCACTATCAGGAGATCATTCCTGACCACCGTATTGTCTATTCTTACACCATGGATCTCGATGAAACGCGGATTTCCGTTTCTGTAGCTACGGTCGAGTTTAAACAAATTGATGAAGGAACACACTTGATTTTTACCGAGCAAGGCGCATTCCTAGACGGCCATGATACAGCTGCAGTTCGTGAGCACGGGACAAGTATTTTGCTGGATCAGCTTGGTGAACAGTTGAAAAATAATCAAGAGTTAAGAGTATCCTCTGGGGTATCGAAGATTATTAACTCTCCTGAGCCAATCTCTGATCGCGAGATTGTCAACAAACGTATCTTCAATGTGCCACGTGAAATCATGTTCAAAGCATTCAGTGACCCGAATCATTTGGAAAAATGGTGGGGACCCAAGGGCTTTACTAATACGTTTCATGAGTTCGATATGCGACCAAACGGTATTTGGCGTTTCATTATGCATGGACCCAATGGTGTAGATTATGAGAATAAATCCATCTTTTCCGAAATAATTGAACCTGAAAAGATTGTTATCCACCATCTGGGGCCAATCCATGAATTTTTATTAACCATTACATTTGCTGAGAAAGAAGGCAAAACCGAACTTATATGGCAAATGCTCCACAAATCAGTTAATCAATGCGAAAAAGTGAGAAGTTTCTGTTACGAAGCCAATGAACAGAACTTTGATCGACTTGAGGGGGAATTGACTAAAATGGTTAACGGATTGCAACACTAATTTAATTTTATTAAAATAGGCGCTAACATAGAAATTTTACTTATTCAGCTAAAGGGCGCAATTCTACAGCAAGAGTTGTGATCTTTCTTTAGGTTAAGGGCCAGATTGTTGAATAAAGATAAAATTGGCTCTCCCCTTTTTTAAGGAGCGAGCCGATTTTTTATTATGACTTATATTTGTAATTCAAATTGCTTTGAATATAGATGTGCATACGCTCCATCGCGTGCTAGTAACTCATTGTGCGAGCCTTGTTCAACAATACCGTCCTCCGTTAATACGACAATTCGTTCTGCACTGCGGATCGTGGAAAGGCGATGGGCAATGACGATGGTTGTACGTCCTTTTGCTAACATTTCTAGTGATTCTTTGACAATGCTTTCACTCTCGTTATCTAGTGCACTCGTTGCTTCATCTAAAATAAGAACAGGTGGATTCTTTAAGAATACGCGGGCGATACTTAGTCGCTGCTTTTGCCCCCCAGACAGTTTGACACCTCGTTGTCCTATCTCGGAGTCGTACCCGTTTGGCAAGCTCATGATAAAATCATGGGCATTGGCGTGCTTTGCTGCCACAATAATTTCTTCATCGCTCGCTGCTGGATTTCCATAGCGGATATTTTCCATCACCGTTCCCGCAAAGAGGTAGACATCTTGCTGTACAATTCCGATTGTTTTTCTTAATGACTGTAGGTCGATATCACGGACGTTGATTCCATCTAGTAACACGTCCCCATCTGTTACATCATAAAAGCGGGGGATGAGCGAGCATAATGTTGTTTTTCCCGCACCAGACGGACCCACTAACGCAACGTACTCTCCAGGTTGTATAGTAAGTGACAAATTTACGAAGACATCGTCTAAATGGTCTTCATAGCGGAAGGAAACTTGCTGAAACGCAATTTCACCCAGTACCTTTGGCATGATCATGGCATTCGATTTGTTATCGATTGCCGGTTTCAGATTCATGATTTCCATAAAGCGCTGAAAGCCCGTAATTCCTTCTTGGAACAATGTGCTCATTTGGGTTATCCGTTGAATCGGTTCCACCATAAAGCCGATATACAATAAAAAAGTGATCAAATCAGCTAAATCTAATGTTTGGTTGACGATACTAGCACTGCCGAAGATGATCACCGTAATCGTAATCAGTTGAATAAACGTTTCAACACCATTGAAAAAGTACGCTTCAGCTTTGTAGGTATTCTTTCGGCTATCAAGGAAACGATTATTTTCTCGGTTAAACTTATCGATCTCTATGAGTTCGTTCGTAAACGATTTAACGACGCGGATTCCCGATAGACTATCTTCTACCTGTGCGTTTACGTCCGCGATGCGCTCTTTATTTCTTCTTAGTGCTCTGTTCAGCATCTTATTAAAATACAAGGAGAAGACACCTAAGAATGGTAAAAAACAGAAAACGGCGATAGTTAATGGAGCGTTAATAAAGAACAAAATGATAAACGCTCCAATAAATCGGATGAGATATTTAAGGTAGTCTTCTGGACCGTGATGGTACAGCTCAGAAAGCTGTAGCAAGTCGTTTGTTAATCGCGACATGAGCTGACCTGTCTTTTCCTTATCGTAAAATCTAAAGGAAAGCTTTTGCATATGCGCGAACAGCTCGCTGCGCAAATCCCTTTCCATACGAGCTCCGATTTCATGTCCTTTGTAGTCTACAAAGTAGTTCCCGATATTCTGGATCGCTACTAAAACAAGCATTAGCCCGCCAATCCAATACACTTCGCTTAGCGCAGTGGACAAGTCTCCTTCAAGAACATCTTTCGTAATATAGCGAACGAGCAACGGAAATACCAAAGTCAAAACAGATACAATAAAGGCACATGCCAATACCGAAAGAAACAAACTTAAATACGGTTTATAATATGAGAAAAATTTTTTTACTGGAAAACGCATAATTTACCCCTTTTTCGTGTTATTGAAATAAAATAAACACTTATAAGGGGGTACACCGTTTACATTTAAGAAAGTGTTCCACCCTTATATGTTTGTACGGTTTGATTCATCATGCTTTTCATGTATTTGGCCTCCTTGTTGGTTAATACTTCCATTGTAAACGATTTTATGTTGGTGTGAACAGCATATCTCAGTAATTTTTCTTATTTGTTTATGACGTTTTTTTCATTGGAATAATATTATTATCTAATTGTTGCTTTTTGCTTTTTTTTCGATAAACGATTTTAGACAATGTAACACTAAATTCATATAAAACCAATAGTGGTACGAGAACTAATATTTGTGACATAAAGTCAGGTGGAGTTATGACAGCAGCTAGAATGGTTAGTAAAAAGTAAGATATTTTTCTAGCTTTAGATAAAAGCATTGGATTAATGACACCAATTGAGGTAAGGAACATAGCAATGAGCGGTATTTCAAACACCAATCCAAGCGGCAGTGTTAAGTTTATGATGAATTTAAAATACTTTTCGGCCGTAAAGATGGTTTCAAACTGGCCTTTAGATAAGGATAATAAAAAGTTAAGAACCATTGGATACACGACAAAATAACCGAATGAAAGCCCTGTTAGAAACAAAGCAAAAAATCCTGGAATGTAGGCTAATGTTATTTTTCGTTCTTTTTTCGTTAGTCCTGGTTTTACAAATAACCACGTTTGATGCGCAGCAATCGGGATGGTAAGTGCGAACGCACTCACACCTGAAATCATAAAATATATACTAAGGATTTCAGTTGGTCCTAATACTGCTAACTCACGATTAAGATCACGAATAAGCCAATCATAGATTTCCTGCACAAAAATGAATGATCCAAATAAAAAAACGATAAAAGTGAGTAATGTAATGATTATTCGCTTTCTTAATTCCCCAAGGTGATAAACAATCGTTAACTCTTGATTTTTCATATTAGGCTCTCCCTTTTTCCTTTTAGAAATAAGAGGAAGATGTAAGCTTTGAACTTACATCTTCGACACTTTTACTTAGAATCACCACGATCTTCTTTTTCCTCTGACATAATATCCTTTGCTGAGCTTTTAAATTCTCTTAATGTATTACCAAATGCACGCCCAATTTCAGGTAACTTAGATGGCCCAAATATGATAAGAGCAATAATTAATATTAAAATTAGCCCTGGTATTCCTATATTTTGTAACATGTTGTTCCCTCCCTATTTAAATTATGGATACGGATAAGATAAACAACATTTATCCTTTCACCGCTTTTTCCTTTTTTCCATTATTTAATGGTAAAGGATCCATACTTTGATCGTTCGCTGTTAAATCAATTCCATAGTCCTTAGCGAAAACCATATGGGTTTCTACAAGAACACCTTCTTTATTTTCATCTAAATTGAATACTCTCGCCCCACGAAGTCTGTTTCGATCGGCTCCAGAAAGACCGTACGTTCCAAAACCTGTGCTGCCAGAATATCCAAGCAAAATTCCATAATAGTTGCCACAGTAGGTATTTACATGATCATGTCCGCAGAAAACGCCCTTAACGTCCCCTCTGTCTAACATGGCTGAAAACAAACCGCCGTTAACCGGTCCCGGACATTCGTCTTCATTTCTTTCTCCTACTATATTATGTTTTGTCATTGCTAGATCATGGTTAGCTTTTGTTCTACTATCAACACTTCCATACCACATAAAACGATGTTCCCATAGAGGGATATGAATGAATACAAGTGAAGGCACTTTAAAACCGTATTGATTCTCAAGCTTTTTGGATTGCTCATAATACCAATTAACTTGATTAAAACGAAGCCAGTCCCAAGTAGGGTACCCTTTAAAATCCTGTCCGGCAATTTGTGCTGGTGCATATCTTCCACTATCAAGAAGCCAAAGGTTGAATGCGGCATTATTGCCTTTAGAATTTTTTATTAAAAGGTTCATGTTACCTGTTCCGGTTAGGCCTTTTTCTCCAAGTTCATTCATATTATATTTGTAATTCATATAGAACTTCAGCATGTCATTCTCATACATTCCACTTTGGGGTGAAGAATCTTCATCATGATTTCCAAATGTAACTGCCCATTTGACACCTCTTTGTTCCATTGGTTGAGCAAGATTATTTAATGCTTGTTTCATCTCTAATTCGTTATCACAGCCACTTGTAATATTGTCACCGTTAAGAACAACAAAATCCGGCTTCTCTGAGTCAAGAACTTTCTCCATAAGTTCAAGTGTCCTGCGATCAATTCGTTCATCATCTTGAGTGTCGTTAAATTGTACAACTTTATACTTTCCATCGGAGTTAAATTGCAGCTTAGGATTTTCTAATTTTTCAGCATGTACATTTTTAGTAAATAAATCTCCCGGCAATCCAGTAGACGCAAGTGTTAACGCAAGCGTACTCATGCCTCCTATTTTCATAAAACTCCTTCTGTCTAACCCTTTGTTTAGATCCTGATTACTCATAAAAATTACCTCCAAATTTTTAAAAAATAATAGAGCCTAGCAATCGAAAAGAGTAAAAATAGGGGAAAAAGCATTATACAGTTTCGTGTACAAGCAGAACTGCCGCAATTGTCCCCGTAATCTACTATTCCATCGTAGAACAAAAATATTGATAGATTATTAATTATGCTAGGAAGGTAAGTAAAGAAAACAAAGAGAAAACAGAAAACAATAAGCCAAAGAAAACGACACAAATAGCCTTTCTAAGTAAAATATTCAGATTATTTATAGTAGAAAAGATAGATGAAAAAGATGCTTTTTGATTTTGTTTTATTTTCTATTTTTGATTAATTTACAAAACTTAATATATTCTTAGGCATTTTGTTATATTCAGTTCTTATAATTGGTTTAAATAAAACCAAATTCAAATGATCGAGGCATTAGGAGGATAGTATGAATAAGGATTTAATGACAGAAAGGTATAGAGTAATAATTAGAGAGCTTGATATAAAAAATAAAATTAATGTAATGGATTTAGCAATAAAATTAAACGTAACACCAGAAACGATTCGAAAAGATTTAAGCGCGCTTGAGGAGAAAAAGAAATTACGCAGAATTCACGGTGGGGCTATTCGATCTTTTGGTTTTATTAAAGAACCTCATTTTAATAAAAAAATCGGCCTCTCTCATAATCAAAAGAAAATGATAGGGGAAGCTGCGGCAACTTTCATTATGGATGGAGAAACGATTGCTCTAGATGTAGGATCAACAACCTTACATATTGCAAGTTCAATTAATCATGTAAAAAATATCACGATTGTGACCAACTCATTAGCAGCAGCTGAAATCTTAAATAATCGATTAGAAAGCCAACTATTTGATGGCAAAGTAATCGTACTTGGAGGAACAACTAATCCACTGCAACGTTCAATCAGTGGACCATTAACCAATCAGTTATTAGAACAGTTTTATTTTGATAAAGCGTTTATTTCATGTGGAGGAATTAGCAAAGATGGAATATGCGATTTCAATATAGATGAAGCAACTGCATCTACCATTATGATGAAAAGATCAAGAAATGTTTATGTTGTAACTGATTCTTCCAAAATTAATCAGCAGGCTCTTTTTCATATAGGGTCATTCTCATCAATTGATTGTGTTATTACAGATCAAGAAATGCCCGCTGATTGGTCTAAAGACGCTATGATTAGAAATCTAAAATGGATTAAAGCAGGTGACATGAATTAGTCCCTCTTATGAATTGACTCTATTGTTAAATTACTTCGTTAATCCCGGTGCCTGTCACGCCCCGATAGGTACCGACTATTTTCCTAGATAAAATTGGTGAACTTTAAGCACTCAGTTAGCTTGATAAACTCCAAATTACCACAAAACTTCGGCATGCCTTGATAGAGTTTTTTCAACTAAGAAATAATCTTTCTGAAGAATGTTTGAATCTACTTTTAAGGGCGATTTGCATAAAATTAACAAAAATTTATGAGTTTTGTTGTGAAATTTTGCAAATTTGTGTTATTTTAGTAAAATTAAATAATACTAAATAACTAAAGTCGGTGAAAATATTGTTAGCTTATGAACGCCATGAAAACATCATGGAATGCTTGCGAAAAAATAAATTAGTAAAGGTATCTTCGATCACAAAAATGTTAGGAGTATCTACTGAAACAGTCCGCAGGGATTTTGAATATCTCGAGAAAGAAGGATATTTAAGAAGGATCCGTGGAGGCGCGGTCTTAGATAATGTTAACAGTACAGAAATGAATTTCTCATTACGGGAAACCAAGAATATTGAGGAAAAAAAGGAAATAGCAAAAATTGCTGCACAATATGTTACAGAAGGCCAATCTATTGCTTTAGATGTCAGCACAACCAATACCGAATTCGCGAAGGAATTAAAAAGCAGATTTCAAAGACTAACAATTTTAACAAATTCCTTAATCATTGCCAATGAACTTTCAGAAATGCCTCATTACACAATATTGCTGCCCGGTGGAGTACTTAGAAATGAAGAATTATGTCTAGTAGGTTCTATGGCGGAAGAATTTTTTGAAGGATTTCACATTGATACGTTTTTTATGAGCATTAGCGGTATTTCCTTAACGGAAGGGCTGACGGATTATGGGTTAGGTGAATACCAAGTGAAAAAGAAAATGCTTGAGAATTCTCAAAGCTGCATTGTGTTAGCGGATAGCAGCAAATTTGATGTTGCATCTTTATTGAAAGTCTGTCACTTTGAAAAGATTGAACGTATTATTTCTGATTCAAAGCTATCTGAAAAAATACGACAGAAATATAATAAAGAAGGTATTGATATCGTGAATAAGTTAATTCTTGAGGAAAAGTGACTGTCTACTTTTCCTCTTTTTATTTGGTTTTTATATAAAATTAACTGAATACCTTATTACTCCATCTCTCCTTAAATTTCAAGTTGAAAAATTGATTATTTACTATTTTTGACAAGGTTCAAAAATTCACCATAAGAGCAAATTTGTGTAATTGTTTCATTTCGTGCTATTCACGATAAAAACAACAATAATTTACACATTATTTACAGTAAATCAATAAATTTTAAGTATTATTAATTTGCGTAAGTGGTAATTTGTGTGAAAATGTTACATTTCGTGCTGTTTGGGGGTGCGTATCAATTGTCGTTTATTCCAATTCAATGTGGGAAACACGACGGTTCTAACTTGGTGAAAATTACAGTCCGTTAGTAAAAAGATTTGAATTTGTGGGATTAAAGGTACTTTGTTTGATGAATATGGTACATTATTACAATTTTATTCTACATCATTAAATGCTCTGTTTCTTGAAATTGAAATTACCTAATCTATCATCTGAGAGGAGTAGTACTAATGAAAAACGATAAATTGAACCATGAAGCAGAAAAATCGTTACGCGATAATCTTTTAAATAAGGCGATGGATCGACGGACCTTTTTGGAGGGGACAACTAAAATTGCTGGAGCTGCTTTAGGATTAGCTCTAGTAAATTCGTTAACTAGTATACCTGTGAGTGCAGCATCTAGCTCTTCTGTTTTTCATTCACTTGGCAATAAACCAGATTTAGTTTTTCCGGTAATAAGTGATGTACATATTAATTATAATAGTGATGGTACTTTGGAAAAGTTGGTTACTACTCTAGAACAGTTAAATAAAGTTGTTCCGAAGCAAGATGCTTTTGTGGTAGTTGGAGATTTAACGGATTATGGAATTGCATCAGAATATGATAAGTTTATGTCTGCTTATAATGTGAGAAAACAGCCACAAGCTGTTTCTATGTTTGCGATTGGAAACCATGACTATTGGAATGGCTTATCGGTAGCAGATGCTCAAAAACGTTTCCTAGAGAAAACGGGGATGGAATCCATTTACTATCATAAGATAATCAAAGGATATCATTTTATCATTCTTTATACTGAAGATGGTACCACAGAGGGTACCTTCTCAGTAAAACAAATTGAATGGCTAGGTGAGCAATTAAGGCTAGCAAATGATGATGATCCGAAAAAACCGATTTTTGTCTTTCATCATCAGCCTATTAAAGGAACCATCTATGGAAGCGAATGGGGCTTCAATCAAAATAGAGATCTTTTTTACGATACGTTGAAAAAATATCCGCAAGTAATCTCTTTTTCTGGTCATACTCACTATCCGTTAGATGACCCTAGAATTATACACCAAAAAGATTTTACTTCTATTGGGACTTCAACAGGTGCCTATTTATGGCTTGATAGCGGAAGAATCCAAGGAGAAGTGCCTGAAGATGCCGCTATCCTTAATCAAGCTCTGATTGTAGAGGTTCATAATAACAAAGTAATTATTAAACGCCGTGATATTCATAACGATGACTGGACAGGTGAGCCATTCGAAATCAGCTACCCGGCTAATAAGCATAATTTTAAATACATAGAAGATAGAGACAAAAAGGCACCTTTCTTTACAAATGATGCGATGCTTTCCGTTGTTAATGAAAAAACGACAGTTACCGGTTTAGCCATAATGTTTACTCAAGCTAAAGACAATCTTCTTGTACATGACTATAAAGTGGTAGCAAGAAATGTTGAAACAAACGAAGTAGCGAAAGAATTTCTTGCTTTCTCAGAGTTCTATAAAGATCCTGTACCAAATCCATTAACAGTGCAAATTGACGAATTGAAGCCAAACACAACATACGAGATTGAAGTGCATGCCCTTGATGCATACGAAAATGTAAGTAAAAGCTCTTTAAAAGTATTAGGGAAAACGCTGGACGGTGTAGTAGAAGAAGTAACGATTAGCTTATCTAAAAATGTTTTAAATGGAGTAGAAGATACGGTTGAAGTTACGGTAGAAAATGCTAGAAATCCAAAAAGTGATTGGATCGGTTTATATGAAATAAATGAAACACCGGGACCAATCGCGTCAATATGGTGGATGTACACTCAAGTAAAAGATGGAATCTGTAAATTTACTTATAATCCAAAAAATAATAGTTATCCAGGAAGATACAAAGAAGGTTCTACGTATAAATTAATTTATTTCTATGGTAGTGGCTACGATGAAGTTGCATCAACAACATTCACCGTTGGCAGTAAACAAAACTAGAAATGAATGAAGATCCTATAACATTTTGCTGTTGATAAAAATAGAATCATTTATTAGGGAGGAAACACCATGTTTCAAAATATCGGAGTACCAGGATTAATATTAATTCTTATCATTGCTCTAATCATATTCGGTCCATCTAAGCTGCCTGAAATTGGACGTGCTTTCGGTAACACACTTAGAGAATTTAAACACTCTGCTAAGGATTTAATGTCAGATGGAAAAGAAGAAAAGGAGAAAACTAAGTAAACTAAACCGGGCTATATTAAAAAGCACAATATTGATATTTGCACCCTGTTGATTGGAGCGGAAGGCGGCGAAGACTCCTGCGGGAGCAGTGGGACAGGTGAGATCCCGCAGGCGTTTACGCCGAGGAGGCTCACCGCCCACCCCTAAGGTCCGCGAAGCCGCCTGGAGCGGAAATCAACAGACCTTATTGAACCAGCCAATAACTAAAAGAAGAGGGGGCTACCAAAGGTCAGTTACCTGACTTTTTTATAATAAAACAAAACTCCCCGATAGGAGCACTTTTGGGAGTGGCTGCTACAGAATTTCCACCAATTGCGACTTATCCAAATAGCGCCCATTGGATACCTTTTTGAAGATTAAATAGTAGAAACGGGTTCCAATAGCGCCCATTGGATACCTTTTGCAAGATTAAATAGTAGGAACGGGTTCCAATAGCGTCTATTGGATACCTTTTGCAAGATTAAATAGTAGAAACGGGTTCCAAAAGCGCCCATTGGATACCTTTTGCAAGATTAAATAGTAGGAACGGGTTCCAATAGCGCCAATTGGATACCTTTTGCAAGATTAAATAGTAGAAACGGGTTCCAATAGCGCCCATTGGATACCTTTTACAAGATAATTTAGTAGAAACGGGTTCCAATAGCGCCAATTGGATACCTTTTTGAAGATTATTTAGTAGAAACGGGTTCCAATAAGCTTTATTGAGTACCCTTTTCTTCTTATAGTCGCTTTTCCACCAAATGTGCCAAGCTAATGGTACAGCTCGGCTGAAGAATGATTATTGTAGGGTTTTGCCATGGGAATCGAGGGTCCTCTCGAAATGGGTTATCAGCAGCATGTCACCTATCAACATTGTCTAAAACAGAACAAATACGCACCAGGCTGGTTAAACACGTTCAAGCTTTTTAAATGGTCTAGGAGGTAATTCAACACGGATGGTATCACCTGGTTTCACTTCTCCACTCTGTAATATAACTCCCATTATTCCTGCTTTACTTATTAGATTTCCGTCTGAATCCTTATCCAAAACAGCCTTTAAAAGACCCTGTTTAAAATTATCAATTTGAGCACAAGGATTGCGTAAGCCTGTTACTTTAATAATTGCAGACGCACCTATAAATAATATCGTGTCAGTAGGTAATTCAAGAAGATTTATTCCGACAGTTGTTATATTTTCACCCATTTGCCCAGGTTTAATATTAAAACGGTCTACTAACTCTTCGAATAACTCATTTTGAATTAAATGCACTTGTCTTAGGTTCGGCTGGTTTGGATTTTGTGCCACTCTTGATCGATGTTTAACCGTTGAACCAAAGTGTGCATCGCCTTCGACCCCAAAACCCTTCAATAATTTTATAATCTCTTGATTTTCTTTACTAAACGTATGCTTCTTACTTAAACTAACCGCTATGACTGTTCCTAAAATTGAACACTCTTTTTTCTCATCAACCATCAATCCTCACAGCCTTCCCTTTTTAAACTCCCTGTTTGTCCATATTCGATAAAGGTTTAATTATTCCTTCTTCTACTAACTGCATGGCTAGTTGAAGAACAAATATTTAGAGATGTTAAACTACCTTTCAAAATTTGATTATATTGATAAAAGGTCTGAGCATAAGTTAGATATACTTAATAAAAGAAGTGTGGAAGCACTAGCAAAGGTTTATGGGTCAACCAAGGAGCTTTCCGCTGCCTATCAGGATTTTTATTTAAAATAAACTATAAGAGATCAGCCCCACATTAGGCTGATCTCGTTTGTTTTGTAACAATCTTAAGAGTAGATATGCTGCCCTGGATTAGAATAAGAATAGAAAAGCCAAATAGCTAATAAAATCCAAAATAAATTAATAGCAATTCCAATAATGCTACAAATAAATCCGGATGTTGCAAGTCCTCTACCATTCTCATTTAAATTCTCAATTTCCCTTATTCCTATTCTAGATATTACAAGTCCAATAATACCAAGGACTATTCCAAATGTAGGTATTACAATTGAAAGAATTCCAAGTATTAAAGAAATTACCGATTTCGTATTTGTCCGAGCATTCCCAGCCATAAACTCTCACCCTATTCATAAATTTCCTATTCTGCTTTATATTATCAGGCAAAGGTAGTTCGCTAACAAATACTATCGTTCGACATTTAATGACACTTGTTTTCGAATAAAAAGTACCCCGAAGGCTAATGAAATTATTAATTGAGTGACATATTGCAAAAATTGGAATAGTTTGAAATAATTTAGTGGAACATTGATTAATTGGGGGATAAAGAATGGGATACATTAAAATCTGCTGGTTGTTTATAATTTTCACCTTGTTGTTAACGGGGTGCACAGGTGTAGAAAAAGAAAAACCGTCATCAATTGGGAAAATAACTATTGCGCCATATAACATGAGTGAAAAAGAAAGTTTGCTCATTAGTAAAACAGGTGTAGATGAAATTGGTTTTTTTAAGTTTGCAGGCGATTTGAAGGGAGATAATGATTTACAATTTGCCGTGGAGTTATATGAAAACGGAAAGCTTAAAGAAGTGTTGCTAGCCACTTCGAATGAACCGAAAGCAAAATTTAAAGACAGCCTCATTTCTTTTGGAATAAGTAAAATCTTAGATGAAGACCATACTTTAAAACTGACAGCTGGTACACCTACTGGGCTAAATACAGCAATTTATCCAACCAAAATGAAAGTGACAACTTCTTCTTTCATTAAGCTAGTAGGCGAAAAAGTTACTTTAGAGAAAAATAAACCAATTTATTTTGCAGCATGGCTAGGAACTACTAAAAATGGACTGCGTTCTGTTGGAAGCGAAAAGGGGGAACTACCCACGGGTATTGAAGATGCTGAGATTGCACTTGTATACAGAGTTTTGTGGACCGATATGTATAAGAAATAACTTCTTTTTTAATATCCTTCTGGCGAAATAATAATACTAATTGCACTAACGGAAAGATATTACGGTATTTAAGTATATTGGATAGTATTGAATTAAAATTTCTTTAGGGGGAAGAAAAATGAAAAAAGGAAGAATATTAATTTTGGTTGGCTTACTCTTATTAATGGTAGGAGTATATGTTCAAACTTTTTTATCAACTCATTGGTTTATAATCGGCACATTAATTGCATTATTAGGACTTTTTTTAACCGCGATTAGCTTATATCTGCCTAAGTCTAATGGAGGTGCAGGAATAAAACTTAAAATAACAAATGTCTTAGGCTGGGTAATTTTTATATTTTGGAGTTTAAGTGTGTACTTTTTTAAAGATGAACTATCTATAATTACGACTGGGTTTGGTGGACTTATTTGTCTGATTACTGGTATGACGTTAATATTATATAGAGGTAAGAAAGGATAAGACAAACATTAAATAATAGGTATATCGTACTTAGTTTATGAAGTGTTGTTCTTCAGCTAAAGGAGTGCATTACTGGAACAACTGCAATGCTTTTCTTCTTCAAATAACGGGACAGTTAAGTTGAATAAGTGGATATTGCAAGGGCTTTCGTAGGGAGAGGGGGGATTGGTTTATGGTCATTAAGAATAAAAAAATTCTTTATGTTGTTTTAGTAATCATAGTACTTATTTTAATAACATTTATATTAAACGCAACGAAGAGAGAGTATGGTAATGATGAAGAATCCATTTTAAAGGTGATTAGATCAATTGACGGATATAACTCTCAATCTATAACAATAGTAGAAATTAAAGATATAAAAAATGAACGGGTTGTTCCGTTTTTAATAAATAATAATCCTGGTTATATTCAGTTTTCCAAGAATAAAAGAGGGAACTATGAATGGAATCATATTGAGAAGACGGAAAATCAGTCCTTCGCTTCGTTCTTGGTGCATCTCAAAGGTGAGGAGTTACCTAATTTAAAGTTTTTGTTCGTGACTAATGAAGATAATGAGATTGCAAAAGTGGAATTATCCGTGAACGGCCAAGTCTTTAAAAACGAATTAAAAGTACACGAAAGTTCAGTAGCGTGGATTGATTTGCCTAAACAAAAATCTGGGGAATATAAGTATAAGTTATATGATGAAAATGGGAATTTAATAAAAGAATAGAAAAAGGTTTATAGGTCTTATTTAGACAAAGGATTTCATTGGTTCTTGAACTAACGACATAGGCGGTTTAGATTGGGTGGTATTGTATTAAAACTCAATAAACAAATTCTTGAGGGGAGAAGAAAAATGAAAATAGGAGGTATATTATTTTGGATTGGCTTACTCTTATTTTTGATAGGGGTTTATTTTTACGCCTCATTTCATTGGTTTATTAAAGGCGCATTATTTCAAATATTCGGATTCTCTTTAATCGCGATTAGCTTTTACTTACCTGAGTCTAATGGAGGTAGAGGAATAAAACCTAACAAAATAAATTTCTTAGGATGGTTAATTATTTTATTTTGGATTATAAGTCTGATCTTCTTTAAAAAAGAACTTTTTACGACTGGGGTAGGTGGATTTATTTGTATGGTTATTGGTTACTCGTTAGCAAACTATAAAGGTAAAAAGGACTAGATAATCATTAGTTATGTAATTCTCCTTTGTGGAAAATTTACAAATTATAAATATAAAATTTACTATTGTGAAATAGTGGACTAAAAATAAATGGTGCTTATCTTAATATAGGTAAGTAGAGGGGTGTCTAAAACGAAAACAATCCTGCAAGCATTTATTTGTTCAATTGTTATTCATTTAGTCTATATAGTCGGAATGATGCTAGTTAGTTATATAAAAACAAAAAACTACAAAACAGAAATTACAAGTGCGTGGGAAAAAGCAGAGACCCTTCAAAATGAGGTTGTTTTTGGTAAGGTTACTTCCCCTTATCTTTATTTATTAACAATTATTAGCATAACATTGATTTGCGGAATAATAATATTTTCATATAAAAAGTTGTTGCACTAAGGGCGATTCGTTATTATTGGCGAATCGTTTTTTCTTATTCGACTGTAAGCCCGAAATATAAAAAAATAGCGCACCCTTACGGTGCGCACGATGAATAGCCAACCCTCTGAAATTTTTTTCGGATTGTTGGCTATTTTG